>CAZHRL010000104.1:0-4437 GCA_964534815.1 uncultured Dehalococcoidales bacterium
TCACGCCCAAAGAAGCCACCAGCATTGGCATCGCCCCAGGTACCAGTAAGCGGGGACTTTGCCACCACCATGTACCTGGGGGCAGCCGGCACCGGAGCGCCAGTCAATAAGCCGGGCACGAATCCAAGTATATTTTCAGGACCTAAGGGGTCAACTTTGGGCTTCATGCGTTCATAGAGGATTCTGACGCCGAGTCCGACACCGCCGAGATACTCGCGGAGGAGCTTTTCTTCCAACACCACTTCTTTGATGGAGCCAGAGGTCAAGTCAACAAATAAAACCTTCCCCAAATCTCTCGCAGTCATTGGACTACCTCCCACAGAATTTCCCTTAAGTTACCATTGAGAACAAGGTGTGTCAAGGGGCGGTTCCGCTCGTTTTTAGTTGACAAAATTGTCATTGCTTCGCTTCGCTCGCAATGACGACTTACACCAACCAAAAGAGAACGATACCCAAGGGGCATGAGGCTATAACTGACACTGACTGAGTGATATAATTGACTTAGAGGCGAAAAATGCGTGAGGCTCTTCTTTATAACAAGCTGCCTGGTTCCAGAGTAAGATGCAACACCTGCCAGTGGCGCTGCGTCATCAACCCCGATAAGTCCGGCGTCTGCCGCATGTACCGGAATCAAGGCGGCACCCTCTATAACATGAATTATGCCCAGGCTTCATCGGTGGCAGCCGACCCGGTGGAAAAGAAGCCCCTCTTCCACTTCTTCCCCAGCAGCCTGTGCTTCTCAGTGGGGGGGTGGGGCTGTAACTTCCACTGCCAGGACTGTCAGAACTGGGAAATCTCCTGCCCGGAAATAGACGAGCCCTGGCGCGGCTCCAGAGAAATCCTGCCCCAACAGGCTATTGACCTGACAAAACGCTATAACTGCCGTGGCATCTCCTGGACATATAACGAGCCAACGATGTGGTTCGAATACACCCTTGATTCGGCTAAGCTGGCTAAACAGAACAACCTTTACACTGTTTATGTTACCAATGGCTATATCACCCCGGAAGCAATGGATGCCATCGGTCCCTATCTGGATGCCTGGCGTGTGGATGTCAAGGGCTTTACCGACTCCTTTTATCAGAAGCTCGCTAAGATACCCAACTGGCGCGGCATACTGGAAGTCGCCAAGCGAGCCAAGGAGAAATGGCACATGCATGTTGAGGTCATCACCAACATCATCCCCACCATGAACGATGACAACCAGCAGCTTGAGGGCATCGCCAACTGGATACGGGATGAGCTTGGCGACCTCACCCCGTGGCACGTCACCAGGTTCTATCCCCAGCATAACATGATGCACCTGCCCCCAACACCTATCTCCACCCTGGAACACGCCTATGAGATTGGCAAAAAGGCGGGGCTGAAATTTGTCTATAGCGGCAATGTCCCTGGACATCGGACGGAAAACACCTTCTGTTACAACTGCGGCAAGCTCATCGTGGAGAGATATGGTTACCAGGCCAAGGTTATTGGCCTGAATGGTTCCAGGTGCCGATTCTGCGGTGCCGAACTCAATTTCAGGACATAAAAAGGAGGGCACGATGATTAGAAAGCCAGTTGTCGCCGGACAGTTCTACCCTGCCTCGCCTGACCAGCTCACGGAAATGATTAAAGGGATGGTGGATACCAAAGCCAGGAAAGAGGAGGCAATCGGTCTGATTTCGCCTCATGCCGGATATATCTACTCAGGTCCAGTGGCGGGCGCTACCATATCCAGAGTCAGGTTCACAGACACCTTTGTTATAGTGGGTCCCAACCACACGGGTCACGGCAAGCTTTTCAGCATTATGACCAAGGGCACCTGGGAGACGCCACTAGGGTCGGTAGAGGTTGACTCCGAGCTAGCACAGCAGATTCTAGCGGTATCCCGGCATCTGGAAGAAGACTATCTCGCCCATCAGCACGAACACTCAATTGAAGTGCAGCTGCCATTTTTACAGTACTTCAAGAAGGACATCAAGTTCGTCCCCATCATCCTCGGCTATCACAGCGGCGCCGCTTACAAAGCCATCGGCAGGGAAATCGCTAAAGCCATCAAGGCATGGAACAAGAAGGCGGTAATCCTGGCAAGCAGCGATATGACGCACTATGAGTCGCAGGAGTCAGCCGAGAAGAAAGATAAGATGGCGATAGAAGCCATACTCGACCTGAATGAAGACGAACTGCTGAGACGTGTTGAAGAGTATGACATCTCCATGTGCGGCTATGCGCCAGCGGCGAGCCTTATCTCTGCCGCCAAGGAACTGGGCGCTGCCGGCGCCGAGCTGGTAAAATACCAGACGAGTGGTGATACCACCGGCGATTACTCGGCGGTGGTGGGGTATGCCGGGATAATCATCAAGGGATATGAAATGTCCCCGCTGGTGAGTCTGGCTAAAGAGACAGTGGAGACATTCGTCAGAGAGGGCAAAGTCTTTCAGCCTAAAGAGCTTACCCCGGAGATGAAGCAGAGGGCAGGCGTTTTTGTTTCCATCCACAAGCTTGGCGAGCTGCGCGGCTGCATCGGCACCTTTGAGCCTATGTACGAAAATGTTGCCCAGGAAGTGATTGCCAACGCCATTAGCTCAGCGACGCGCGACCCCCGCTTCCCACCCGTCGCCCCGAGTGAGCTTAAAGACCTGGACTACAGTGTGGACGTCCTGAGCAAGCCCGAGCCTGTAGAGGGTGAAGAGCAGCTTGACCCGAAGAAGTATGGAGTTATAGTGGAAGCGGGCTGGCGGCGGGGCTTGCTGCTGCCCGACCTCGAAGGCGTGGATAGCGTTGACCAGCAGATTGAAATCTGCCGTATGAAGGCCGGGATAGGTTCCGATGAGCCGGTAAAGCTATACCGGTTTGAAGTGAAGAGATATAAATAGAGGGGCGACAAAACGAAAATATTTTTAAAGGGAAACGATTCGAAGCTGATTAGCTTTGATTCGTTTTTGTAGTTATGTTAACCTATTTGAGGTAAAGAGGTATAAGTGATGGAAACAGTAACAACTAAAACTATTGAACCCATCCGCCGAGCCTTTCCCGCCGAGAAAGCAAAGGCTTGGCACTATAAAATACATCCCTACTATACCAAGCAGCCCTCTAATGTGGTAGGTGAGTATATTCGCCACTTTTGCCCCGAGGGCGGTCTGGTGGTTGACCCCTTCTGTGGCAGTGGTGTTACCGCTATTGAAGCCTTAACCAATAGGCGGCGAGCAATCTGCCTAGACCTTGACCCACTGGCGGTTTTTATCACCCGACAAAGCTGCCTTGCCCCTGTTGACCTTAACGCCTACTGGGAAGCCTACCGCCAGATAGAAGAGGAGATATGGCCAATCGTTGAATTTGTGCGTAGTGCTTCACCCAAAGAATTGGAGGATTATAAGCTCAAGGAATGGTATCCCAAAGAGGTAAAAATTCCAGCCTATGTTGACCAATGTAACGCAGGCTATGTGGAAAATCTCTTTGGTAGAGCGCAACTAATATCTTTAGCTCATTTGCGGTCAGCTATTATGAAAATAGCCAATGAGCAAGCAAGGGAGCTACTGCTTTTTGCTTTCTCTGGTGCTTTAGATAAAGTAAGCATAATGTATAGAGCGCCCGAACCCGCTAAAAAGCATGGCGGTGGTTCGGCGCTGTTTATGGTCTACCGATACTGGGTGCCCAAACAACCTGCCCACCCCGATGTATGGAATGCTTTTACTGCCAGTGTAAGAAGAGTAGCTAAAGCTAAGGGTCAAAGCAATGCTTTATTGGGAGACTTTGCCTGTGAAGGCGAGACTTTCAATGTTTTCTGTGACTCAGCCGAAAACCTGCTGAAATATGTGGATAAAGGCACGGTGGATTATATCTACACTGACCCGCCCTATGGCGCTCATATCGCTTATCTTGACTTAAGCACGATGTGGCATGCCTGGCTGGGGTTAGAGGTTACCGATGAAATGCGGGCAAGGGAGGCAATCGAAGCGGGAGAGCAACAATTTGATGAGAAGCACTACCTAAATATACTAGGAAAATCCTTTGAGCCGATGTTTTACGCTCTGAAAGATGAGGCTTGGCTATCTCTGGTCTTCCACCATAAGAAAACCAGCCTGTGGTATGCCATCCGAGATACGCTTCGTTACATTGGTTTTACCTATGTCAATATTGTAGCTCAACCACTATCCCAGAAGACTTTTGCTAAAGTTAAAAACCCATTGCGAGTCCTTGGGGAGAGCCTGATTGTTAATTTTCAGAAGACGGCAACAAGGAAAATCTCTCAGCCCATGTCGCTACCAATGGCAAACCTAATCAAGAATGTAGCGGAGAGGGTAATCTTAACTGGTGGTGGGGCAACAACTGAGGAGATACTGAGAGAGGTCGTGCCGGAGCTTTTTGATAATGACCTTTTCTTTGATGCTGCTTCCAAGAAGATGGGCGACATATTAGCAATTCTGGAGAGTGTTTTTGAGCTGGGTGATGATG
>CAZHRL010000105.1:0-4422 GCA_964534815.1 uncultured Dehalococcoidales bacterium
ACCCTATCCCCTTGCCCCTTCCCCTGTATGAGGGGAAGGGGGATTGTAATATAAGGGGGCTTCGCCCCCTTCTTACAACCCCTGACTTGCGGCGCGGTATTTATTAATCTGGTCTCTCAATGTAGCTGCCACTTTGCGTGCTGCCTCGGCGAAGTCTTTCCCTCGTGAAGCGTAGATAATTTGCCGTGACGAATTGATGATTGCCCTCTCTCCTCTGGCATCGACGCCGTAGCGGACAGCCAGCTCTAAATCGCCTCCCTGGGCGCCAACGCCCGGTATGAGCAGTGGCAAATCGGGGTGCTTTCCCCGGATGAGCTTCAGTTCCTCGGGGTAGGTGGCGCCCACCACCAGCCCGATGTTGCCGTATTTGTTCCACTGGCTGGCTTTCAGAGCGACAATTTCAAATAAAGGACTCCCGGTCTCACAGCGGAGCGACTGAAAGTCCACAGCGCCGGCATTTGAAGTGCGGCAGAGGACGAAGATTCCCCTGTCCTGATACTGAAGGAAGGGCTCGATAGAATCGAAGCCGAGGTAGGGGTTCACCGTCGTGGCATCGAAGTTAAAGACGGAGAAAATAGCCCGGGCGTAGGCTTTGGCGGTATTGCCGATGTCGCTGCGCTTGCCATCGCCGATGACTATGATTTCCTTTGGTATATGTTTTATGGTGCGCTTCAGGGCATCGAGTCCCTCGCTGTCCAGCGCCTCGTAAAAGGCGAGATTGAGTTTATAGGCGCACACCAGGTCAGCGGTGGCATCAACAATCGCCCTGTTGAATTCCAAAACGCTGACACCCGGCGGCATCAGCTCGGGGTCAGGGTCAAGCCCGACGCAGAGCAGAGTGTTGTTCTTTCTGGTGATGTTAGTCAGCTTTTCCAGGAAATTCATTTGCCTTAATGGTCATTGCGAGCGGAGCGAAGCAATCTCTGAGATTGCTTTGGGGCTAACGCCCCTCGCCATGACAAGGTAGCGCACCTTATCCTTTCTGAAGTGATATTATCAGTCGCTTTCGATAGCGTCAAGTGGTAAAATATTTGCTTATAATAAACTACCCGGTAAAAGGAGTTGCTGGTATGAACTATCAGCAGGCACTGGCTTATATTGAGAGCTATACCGATTATGAAAAGACGCCCCTGCCCCACGCTATCGCCCATTACGACCTCCGGCGCGTTTATGAGCTTCTGGAGCGTCTGGGCAATCCGCACCTTATCGCCAAATCAGTCCATATCACCGGCACCAAAGGCAAAGGCAGCACCTCGGCGATGGTGGCTGCCGCCCTCACCGCTTCAGGCTACATCACCGGTCTCTATACTTCACCCCACCTCCTCACGATAAGGGAGCGGTTCCAGGTTGATGGCGAGCCAATCACTGAGGAGGAGTTCGCCTCTCTGATGGAGCTGGTCAAGCCTGAGGCGGAAGCGGTGAACCAGAGAGCCGCCTACGGTCAATTGACCACCTTCGAGGTGCTCACTGCTCTCTGTTTTGCCTTCTTCCGCGCCCGGCGAGCGGACTTTCAGGTGCTGGAGGTGGGGATGGGTGGCACCTTTGACGCCACCAATGTCATTCAGCCGGAGGTCTGCGTCCTGACCTCGATTAGCCTTGACCATACCGAGATTCTGGGTGATACCCTCTCCCAGATTGCTACGGAGAAGTGTGGCATTATCAAGCCGGGCTGCACGGTGGTTACCTCTCCTCAAACTGACGAGGCGTATCGGGTAATCGAGACAGCCTGTGGCAGGAAGCGAACGGAGCTGGTCAGGGTTGGCACTGATGTTACCTGGGAAAGCCTCGGCTTCGATGTCGATGGGCAGCGGCTCCGTGTCAAGGGGAGACTGGATAGTTATGAACTGACTATGGCGCTTCTTGGAGAGTTCCAACTGGAAAATGCAGCGGTATCGGTAGCTGCTCTTGAGGTCCTGGTGCAAAGAGGGTTTAAAGTCTCTAAAGAGAGCATTATCACGGGGCTGGCGCAGGTGAACTGGCCCGGCCGATTCCAGCTTCTGGGTAAGAGCCCCTTCATTATGATTGATGGCGCACATAACCCTTATTCTGCGCAGAAGCTGCGAGAGTCCATAGAGCAATTCTTCCCCCGCCGTGTCTCCTTTTCCCCGTCAAGCTCGAAGGATAAGCCAGCAGTTATAGACCGGAGGATTCTGGTTATCGGCACGTCTTCAGACAAAGATATCGTGGGCATCGTCGAAGGGCTATATCCCGCTTTCGATAAGGTGATTGTCACTCGCTCACGCCATCCCCGGGCGATGTCTTTAGAGCGCATTGTCGCCGAATTCAAGAAGCATGGCGTGGAGGCTCAGGTGGCAGGGACAGTAGCTGAAGCGCTATCTCTGGCTTTATCTCAGGCTAAGAAGAACGACCTGATTTGCGTTACCGGCTCCCTCTTTGTCATTGCCGAAGTGCTGGAACAGAGGATGCCCCCTGGTGGTTTGCTGAAGAAAAGTTAGCTTACTCAAACTGGGTGGTCAGGGCTTCCTTGGGCAGCATCTTGCCCAGGATTTTCTCCAGTGCCATGGTGTGGCTGCAGATGCCCCAGTTGGAGAAGAAGTTACAGGTGCAGGACCACTTGCCGTTTTTGAATCCGGTGGTATAGGTATCGTTATCTCCACGAAACTTCACGGAAAGCCCGGTGAAGGAAATCCGTTCTGTCTCCTGAGCGTAGCGCTTGGCTTTTTCAATCTTCCCGATGAGACTTGACTGCATTCCACACCTCCTTAAATTAATAAGCACTGGCTCAAGCGAGCTCAGTGCTTACTTTTATTTAGAATGGTTGCTCCGCGCAGCCTATGCATTTCACCTACCGAATTAAAAATTTAACGGCGCATCTTTAATTTTACCGCCTTTTTAGCGATAAGTCTAGGGGTTTTTCAAAAAGCCTTGGGCAGCGCCTTAAACGGGGCTTCGTTTTCGGCAAGGGTAGCTTTCAGCCCTTTCTCCTCCGCCGTTCTGCGGAAGTCCTGGACTGCTTTGGTAAAGTGGGAAATGGCATCCAGTTCCACGCCGGCGGTGAGGACATTTCTTAACCCCATTTCCTCAACAACGCGGTTAATCGCTGCCTTGTTCAGGGCGAGCAGCTCGGATGGGACAAGAGCAATTCTCTGGGCGAGCAGATTTACTGTTTCTTCCAGCTTATCCTCCGGCACTGCCTTAGCCACGAGCCCAATTCTCTCGGCGTCTTTGCCGCTGACGGGGTCGCCGGTGAACATGAGCATCTTCGCCCACTGCAGTCCGGCATTATATGCCACCATATTCAGTGGCAGTGCCACGCCGAGTCGCCTTATCTGGGGGAGCATGAAGATGGCATTTTCGGCGGCGATGATGATATCGCACTGCCCGGCAACATCCAGGCCGCCGGCAACACAGTAGCCGTGCACCTGAGCGATAACCGGCTTGCTGATTTTCCATATTGCGGAGACCCGTTTGTCAGTTCCATTGCGAAACGCCAGTTCCCCCATGATAGGGCTAGCACCATACTCGCCCGGTTTCCCCGGCTCAATGTCATAGCCTGCGGAGAAAGCCCGCCCCGCCCCTTTGAGGATAATCACTCTTATCTCGTTGTCCTGTTCCGCTTCTGCGAGGGCAGCCACTAGCTCGTCGAGAAGGGCGGCGCTGAGCGCGTTCAGTGCCTCGGGGCGATTCAGCGTTAGCCGGGCAATTCTGCCCTCCTTCTGATAGATAATGTTTTGATAGGTCATTTTGTCCCTCCCCTTTCGATTTTTGACTCTTCATTTTACCTTATGAGCAAGCCCAAGAGAAGATTGGGATGTTAACATTCAGGTTTGCCTTCGGGGAAGTGATTTTTGTAAAATAGAATTTGGTTTATCTCAAGAGGAGGGATATGCCTTTATACGAATACGAGTGCAGCCTTTGTCAGCATCGATTTGAAAGGAAGCAGCGGTTTGACGAGGAACCGGTAGCCATATGCCCTCTCTGCCATGGAAAGTCTCGCCGCGTCATCCATTCCAGCCCTGTTATTTTCAAAGGGAGCGGCTTCTATATCACCGATAGCCGCAAAGCTAAAGCTCCAGACGAATCTGTGAAGAAGGATGTTACTAAAGATGTCGCTAAGGAAAAGAAGGAGAAGAAAAAGTGAAGGCTCTTTTGCAGCGGGTGACCAAAGCCTCGGTTAGCGTTGGCGGTGAGGTTGTGGGCAGTATTGGCCCGGGACTGGTGGTGTTTGTCGGTGTAGCTAATGGCGATAGCGAGAGGGATGTGCAGTATCTGGCGGAGAAGACCACCGGGCTGCGCATCTTTGATGACGGTCAGGGCAGGTTGAATCTTTCCGTTCAGGACATCGGCGGGGAGCTTCTGCTGGTGAGCCAGTTCACTCTGCTGGCGGATACCAGGAAGGGGCGCCGTCCCAGCTTCACTGATGCTGCGCCGCCAGCTCAGGCGGAAGCATTGTTTAACCAG
>CAZHRL010000106.1:0-4417 GCA_964534815.1 uncultured Dehalococcoidales bacterium
CTGCACCGTTCTATTGTAGCCGGAGCCATCTCCTTTTGTTATTCCATATACTAATTAGCGGAGATGTTTATTGCCTCGGTGATACTGGGCAGTCTGCCAATTGTCTTTGGTATTGTGATAGCTGTTCTGGGAGGCTTTGTCTGGTGGCCCTGGTTCTTTTATGCCATAGGTGCTACCATAGTCCTTTTCATCAGCCGCCGCTTTATGTTTGGGGGTATATTTTTCGGTATCTCTGTAATTCTTTTTCTAGTTGCTCATACCGCTGAGCCAGAATGGCTAGGAGCGATATTAGCATTACTAGAGTAATTAGGACACCGCCTGTTACCAGTAACGAAGTTAACATTTAAGTTCCTCCTTTCACTATTCTTTATTCTTTTAGTTAGCTACACTTGTTGATGACGCCCTCAGCGCCTTGACGATATCTATTAGTCCATATCCAAACTGGCTGTCCTTTCCCGGGGTTCCCAAATCATCGGCTGTATCACACAGGGTTTGTCTTACCTTGTCGTTGGAGACAACGCCTTTAGCAATCAATAAAGCCGCCACTGCCGTCACATGTGGCGCCGCTGCTGATGTCCGGGAAAGATAAGCATAGCCACCGCCAATGAAGGTGGAGTATATATTTTCTCCAGGAGCCACCAGCTCCAGAGCCTCGCCGGTGCTGGAGGTAGAGCAACGATGGTCAGACTTATCGGTGGCGCCTACCGCAATAACTGGCGTGTATCTGGCTGGAGCCCAGATATTGTTTTCAGCGTCGTCAGCTGTCCCCTCATTTCCCGCGGCAGCCACAATAACAATGCCCGCCTTATAGGCTTTCTTCAGCGCCTTCCTCAAACTCTCCGGCAGGCTCTTAGTGGTGCCGAAGCTCATATTGATTACCTGCATGCCGTTTTCAATGGCCCAGTTGATACCCTTCTCTATCGCCCGGGGAGTGCCCTTTCCGTGGCTATCGAGGACTTTGACGGCATAGAGCTCGACTTCAGGGGCAATGCCAATGGCACCGATTTCGTTGTCCCGGGCAGCTATAATGCCCGCCACCAGTGTCCCGTGACCGTTGTCATCATCGCCAGTAGCGGCACCGGCAACAAAACTGACATTACCAGCCACCCTGAGGTCAGGATGGTCAAGGTCAATGCCGGTATCGAGAATAGCAACTCTGACGCCGTTTCCTTTGTTGTAATTGGATAGATTTTCAGCGCCTATTCGCTTCATACCCCAGGAAACAATCTGTTTCGGCGCCGGTAGAGTAACGCCCGCCTTTTCAACAGTGACTGGTGTCTCAGCAAAAGCGGAGTTTGCGGAGGTAAAAACGGAGGTGAATACTATGAGGAGAGCGAGATTGAAGATTTTTTTGATTGAGTTCTTTCTCATCCCAGCCACCTCACGCTTGTTACAATCTCAGCGTACGGCTAGGGTGAGAAAGAAAGCATAAAAATTGAAAGCGGGTTTATGAAGGTTCTATAAAAATTTTGTCAACAAAAAAGACAGGGGGCACCCATTTCTGGGTGCCCCCTTTATCCGTTGACTATTCGCCTTTTTATCAGGCTGCGGTCTGGAACTTATAGCCTACATGAGGCACGGTGATAATGTATTTTGGGTTTTCCGGGTCAGCTTCTATTATTTTGCGGAGGCGTCTCATAAACACACGAAGATACTCTTTTTCCTGCCCATACTCCACACCCCAGACCTTAGTTAGCAGCATGTTATGGGTAAGAACCTTATTGGCGTTAAGCACCAGTTCGACGAGAAGGTTGTACTCCGTAGGCGTTAGCTTGACGTTGCGGTTGTTCACCGTAACTTGCCTTTTGACGAAGTTGACCTTAAGGTCGCCCGACTCAAAAGCAGGCTGGGTTGAGGCAGTGCTGGCTATTTTAACACGGCGCAGCACCGCATTTACCCGGGCAACCAGCTCTTCGATGCCAAAGGGCTTGGTGAGGTAGTCATCAGCGCCGATGCTCAGGCACTTCACCTTGTCCTTTTCATCACTGCGGGCGCTGAGCATGATAACGGGGATTTGCGACCACTCACGAAGCCGCTGGCAGACTTCAAAGCCGTCCATTTCGGGCATCATGATATCCAGTATGACGAGGTCGGGTAGCTCCATGCCAACCTTCTGCAGAGCCTCAACACCGTTTATCGCTGTGAGCACCTCGTAACCTCTGGCTTCCAGAGTGGCGCGGAGGAATTTGATGATACTCAATTCATCATCCGCAACCAGAATTCGTATCTTCCTCATTCGTCCGCCTTTTTCAAAGTCTTTTCAATTATAGCTCTGAGTTCCTTGAGAGCAAAGGGCTTGGGTAAGAATGGTCGGCCGCTCTGCTCCAGAAAACCGTGCGTATCTGCCGCCATTGCATCCCCCGTGGCGAATATCACTCTGCGGGCTAACTCAGGATGCTTCTCTGTCAGCCACTGATAGAGTTCTCGGCCGCTCATGACTGGTGTCCTGATGTCCGCAAGGCAAAGGTCATATGGCTTCGTCTCTATCATATTCTGAGCTACTGTGCCGTTTTCCGCAATGTCCACCTAAAATCCTTGGGCAGTAAGAGCTCGCCGACAGACACGGCTAATCGCCGGCTCGTCTTCAACTACCAGGACTCTCTGTGGTCTGCTTTCCGGAGCACCCACCTATTGTCCCCCCTTTCCCGTGAGGGGTAGCTCCACAATAAAGGTAGCCCCCTTCCCCAGCTCACTCTCAGCATATATCTTGCCACCATGCGCTGCTACTATTCCGTAAGCAATGCCCAAACCCAGCCCCGTCCCCTCGCCCAGCAGCTTGGTGGTGAAGAAGGGGTCGAAAATGCGCGGCAGAACCTCGGGAGCAATCCCCGGACCGTCATCGGTAAAGGCGGCACGGACAATATCCCCGTCTTGCTCGGTGGTAACAGTGAGAGTGCCCCTGTCATGAGCTTTAATCATAAAGTATTCGGCGTTGATAATGATATTAATGAAAACCTCCTGTAACTGGAAGCCATCAGCCATGATTTCCGGCAGGTCAGATGCAAAACGAGTATCCACCTTGATGTTGTTTACCCTGTGCTCATAGGCACGCAATTTTAAGACATCCTCAATAGCTTTGTTCATATTAACTGGTTTCTTTTCCGACTCTTGTTTCCGGGCAAAGGTGAGCAGACTTCTGACTATGGCAGCGGTACGCTTGGCTTCCTGGTCAATGAGTTTCAAGTCCTCTTTGACATCGTCAGGGACGTCTTTTTCCAGCAAAAGCTCAGACAAACCAATGATGCCGGTCAGGGGATTGTTAAGTTCATGGGCAATGCCTGAGATAAGCTCTCCCAGTGAGATGAGCCGTTCAGTGAGCATGAGCTGTCTTTCCATCTCCCTGCGCTCGGTAATATCCTGCATTGTGCCAAGCATTCTGATGGGCTTCCTGTCCTTATCAAGCACAACTTCACCCATTGTCTGGACATACCGCACAGAGCTATCGGGCAAGAGAATATGGTGTTCGATGTTATAGGGTTTATTCTCGTATAACGCTTCGTTCATGCATTTTTGAACAAATGCCCTATCATCTGGATGGACGGAATTAAGGAACGCCTCGTATGTGGCGCCAAATTGCTGTGGCTCTAAACCGAAGATGCGATAAATCTCATCTGACCAATGCAGCGTATTTCTCACAATATCCCAATCCCAACTGCCTAGGTGGGCTATCTGCTGTGCCTGAGCCAGGTTGGCTTCGCTTCTTTGCAGGGCTTCTTCTACCCGCCGGCGCTTTTCTTCCTCTTCAAAATTGTGCAGAGCATAGGAAATATCGCCGCTCAATTCGAAGAAGAGGTCCCGTTCTTCTTCATCAGTAACAGTCTCAGCTAGAATCGTGACCCCCATGGCTCCGTAGAGTTTACCCTCATACTCCAGTTTACGTCTAAAGACGCCATATTTACCATGGCTTTTAGCTAAAACACACTCCTCATGCTGGGCTCCGGGCTGGTCATAGGCAAGAAAAGCTTCCTTCTGAGCTAATAGTTCACTAACACATTGAGGATACTTGCCGCGCTTTAGCTGCTCCAGAAAAATGGGGAAATTTTCCCCCAGACCAGCCCCCGCCACCAAGTTAATCCTCCCACTCTTATCCACCAGAAGTATCCAGGCATTTTCGTAGCCACGCGTCTCAACCAGTAACTCACAGCTCTCCTGGATAAGACGCGCCCTATCTTTCTCGCGGGTAATCAGATGGTCGACGCCTCGCAGCGCTTTGAGCACCGTGTTCAGGTGCCCTATTCTGTCCAGCGTGCCCCGATACCGTTCTTCTGGTACGCTTTGACGCGAGGTTCCTGGCTCTTCCTCAGGTGGTTTCTGAAGTTTTTTGCTATTCTTCACTCTGCCTCACCAATAAAGGTGGTGTTGCCTGGCGGCAACATTGCCTAAACAAGAATAGCACCAAAAATGCTTTCTGTCAATA
>CAZHRL010000107.1:0-4404 GCA_964534815.1 uncultured Dehalococcoidales bacterium
CTTGCTGGTTCTTTCCGCCTTGGCTATCGCTTCCTGAGCGACTTTCGTTGCCAGCTCAACGGACTTTTCCGCAGCCTTACTTATCTTTTCCACCCTCGCCACCGCTTCCCGGGACGCCTTCATGGCTGCCTCTGCCGCCGCCATAGCCTCTTTGCCGATTTCCTCAGCCCGGGTGATGGCTTCCTGCGATAGCCTTATTGCCATCCCCGCCGCTTCCACCACTGACCTGCTCAGTATGTCTGCCTTGGCGACGGCTTTTTCAACGGCACCAATACTTTCTTCCATATTATCCTTATTTTATGCCAACCCACCCAGCCTTTCAATATATCACAATTGACAGAAGCGTAAAATATAGATAGACTTCTCACCAAGTACTGAAGTTTCATGATACGGGGTAGGATATGTTATTTTGTTCTAACTGCGGCAGCAAAGTAACCGACGAGATGTCCTACTGCCCTCAGTGTGGTCAGAAACTGCTGACAACCCGAGCCGGCGTGAAGGATGCCAGTATGAAAACGTCTGACTACTCGTTGGAACCAGCGGCGGAGCAACCAGCGCCAGTCACCAGCCCCGGCGTAAGGAAAGGCAAGCTCTATAGAGAGTGGGTAAAGTATGCCGGCCTTCCCCAGGAACCTGTCCCGGAAAAGAAAGGCTTCAGGCTGATGCCTGGAGAAACGGGATTCAGACTCGACCACCGCGTCCTGTTTATCTTCATGGGGATTATGATTTTGATATTGTGCGCTGGCTTGATTTTCCTGAGAATGAAGCTGGGGTGAATATAAAATTGACAGCACCGCATAAGTATGTCTAAAATAGAGCAATTCTTATTATCGAGGTGAGAAAATGAAATTAGTAGTTATCGGTCTGGGACAATGCGGCGGCAACATCGCTGATGAATTTGCCCGACTGGGCAAACGAGCGAGAAGCCACCGTGGTATCGAGATAGTTATCGGCGCTTTTGCCGTAAATACAGATACCGCCGACTTAAGCAGCCTGTCACATATCAAATCGGACTTCCAGCACCGCATCCTCATTGGAAGTCGCAGGACGGGCGGTCATGGTGTGGGCAAAGTCAATGAACTGGGGGCGGAGATAGCCAAAGAAGACGGCGACAAAATTCTGGAAGCTATCAGAGCTACACCCCGACTGTTCGAATCTGATGCCTTTCTCCTGGTTGCCGGCGCTGCTGGTGGCACGGGCTCAGGTTCGCTTCCCGTGATAACGCAGCTCATTAAAGAGCGCTATACGGATAAACCGATATATAATCTTATCATCCTTCCTTTCCAGCACGAAGAGGATACCGAGGGAAGGACGGTCTATAACTCCGCTGTCTGCCTGAAGTCAGCCTACTCGGTGGCGGACTCCATCTTTCTTATTGACAACCAGCGCTACGTGAAGAAGGACTCCCCGATTCGGAACAACCTTGCCCAGATTAACCGCCTTATCGTCGAGCCTTTCTATAACCTGCTCTGCGCCGGTGAAGAGAAAAAACCCAAACACATTGGCTCAAAGTTGCTTGACGCCGGCGATATTATCCAGACCCTGGTAGGGTGGACAGTCATCGGCTACGGACAATCGCCGCTCAAGTTAATCACCTTCCCTCTCGAAAGGGCACGCCACTTCAGAGAGAAGAGCAAGGAAATCCATAAAGGACTCCAGACAATGGATGAGGCGGTAAGCCAGATCTCCCTCAAGTGCAATCCCAAGGATGCCAGCCGAGCCTTATATCTCCTCTCGGCACCCGCCAAAGAAATGAATGTGGACCTGGTCAAAGAGCTTGGCGACTACCTCAAAGAGATGGCGCCAGATGCTGTCATCCGGAACGGCGACTATCCCAGAGAAAGGGGCTTGCTTGATGTTACCGTAATCCTCTCCGAACTCAGGGACGTCGAAAAGATAAGAGAATACTACCGCCGCTCCACCGAGTTTATTGGTGAGATGCAGAAGAGGGAAGAGGACATCAAGGACAAGCTTGAGGTAGTGGAAACGGCAGCCAAGGATATACCCTCCCTGCTCTAGTCATAAAGTGGGTGGTTTTTCAGGAGGGGGCGCGTGCTCCCTCCTTTTGTTTGGTAGCTTTGATAGGTGACCCTATCCCCTAACCCCTTCCCCTCTCAGGGGAAGGGGAGAATTTTCTTATAAGGGGACTCTACGTCCCCTTCTGACAACCCCTGTTGGGGAAATATTCAGGAAGAGGGGCATAGCCCCTCTTAAACACCCCGAATTACAGAAAAATTGAGCCGAAAAGACGAAACATCGCCTGGTATTTTTTCTTTAACGTTCCTCAAGGAAAGCTTTTATAAAGAGGTCGAACATCTTAAGCAACATTACCAAGGAGTGAACCCAAGCCTAGCGACTGCTTTTAAGCCACCTGGGGATAGAGTATAATAAAGGGCAAGATGGTTTCTCAGGTCTTTTATCGCAAGTGGCGTCCCCAGACTTTAGCGGAAGTAGTCGGGCAGGAGCAGGTAACCCAGACGCTGCGCAACGCTCTCGCCGGTAGGCGCGTCTCCCACGCTTATCTTTTCTGCGGTCCCCGGGGCACCGGCAAGACCAGCACGGGTCGCATCCTGGCGAAAGCCATAAATTGCCTCACCACCGAGGGCAAAGGGGAACCATGCAACACCTGTGCCATGTGCCAGGCAGTAACCGAGGGCAGAGCACTCGATGTTATCGAGATTGACGCTGCCAGCAATACCGGTGTGGACAATATCCGTAACCTGCGGGAGAGAGTCAACTATGTCCCCAGCCAAGCCCGCTATAAGGTCTATATCATCGATGAAGTCCATATGCTCAGCACCCCCGCCTCCAACGCTCTCCTGAAGACGCTGGAGGAGCCACCGCCACATGTTATCTTCGTCCTCGCCACCACGGAAATCCACAAAGTCCTGCCCACCATTATGTCTCGCTGCCAGCGTTTTGATTTCCGGCGCATCTCACAAAAAGACAGCGTCTCACGACTTACCCATATCTGCAATGCGGAAGGTATCAAGATTAAGCCGGAGGCATTAAAGCTTATCGCCAGAAGCGCCTCAGGCAGCCTGCGGGATGCGGAAAATATACTGGAGCAACTGGCAACCTACTACGGCTCCAATATCAAACTCAATCAGATACAGGCGCTCCTCGGTATAACCGGAGACGCCCGAGCCCGAGAACTGGTCAAGCATATCATCAATAACGATGTTGGTGCTGGCATCACCACGATTAACAGCGTCAACACCGATGGACTGGACTTAAAGCAGTTCAACCAGGAACTGGTGGCTTACCTCAGGGATTTACTTCTGGTGAAGACTGGCTCTGATGAGGCGGTAAGCCTGACTCCCGAGGATTTGGCGGAGTTAAAAGAACTGGCAGCCAAGGCTTCCCTCCCGCAGATACTGCGGGCGGTCAAGCTTTTTGGTCAAATAGATTTTGGCATGGACAGTTATTCCACACTGCCCCTGGAACTGGCGCTGGTCGATTGTATCCTGCCCGCAGAGGAGGAAAAGAAGACCGCCCCACGACAAACTGTGGCAGAGCCGCCCAGCCCGGCGGAAAAGGCGGCTCCAGTCGCTGCCCCTTCCTCACCAGTTGAGCCAGTGCCTGAACCAATCAAGGCTACGCCAGCCAAGTCAACTGCGCCGGCTCACCCACCAGTATTGCCGAGGGCTGCGGCTAAAACAGTCGTACCAGAGTCCAGAGCAGCACCACCGATGCCAAAGAAAGTGCCCAGGACCATGCCGCTTGAGCCACCGGTAACCTCTGCGCCCCAGGCGCCAAAAATGGTCAAGCTCACACCACCACAGCCCGGCAGCGAACTGGAGCAGATGAAGCTGAACTGGAAGCAGATTATCGCCCAGGCACCAGAAGACACCCGGAGAACTCCAGCCGTCGCCATTCTCAGGAGCGCCGGCGTAAAAGCGGTCGCCTTTGAAAATGATACTGCCGTTCTCGCCTTCAAATATCTCTATCACATGGAGAAGATAGAGGAAACGGAAAACCAGAAGGTTGTCGAAAAAGTTATCAGCACCTTCTTAGGGCGCACCTGCCGCGTCAGATGTGTTTACACGCCAGAGGACAACCACCTCGTACGGGAGGCACAGAAAATCGGCGCCCAGATTATAAATGTGGAGGAAAAATGAACTTAGACATGATAAATCGAGCTAGGGAGCTCAAAGCCAAGCTGGACAAAGCCCAAAAGGAACTGAGCAACACCCTTATTGAGGCAAGCTCGGGCAAAGACGCCGTCAAGGTCACCATCAACGGGCAACAGAAGATAAAGTCGATAAAGATTTCGCCGGAGGTCATCAACCCCAGTAATCCGGAGAAGCTGGAAAAGCTGGTTATGGAAGCAGTTAGCAATGCCATTGATAAATCCCAGAAAGTGGCTGCCAAACAGCTCAAAGACCTCACCGGCGGTTTCAA
>CAZHRL010000108.1:0-4401 GCA_964534815.1 uncultured Dehalococcoidales bacterium
TATTTCACACCTCAATCACGATGCGGAGGCACTGGCATTCCATACGTTCAGCTTTACCAGAAAGGGGAACGCAGTAATTACCGTATAGCCAGTGAATGAGGGCATGTCCCCGGTTACAGCTGCTGGTAAAGCTAGTATCTCAAACAGGTTGCGGTACTCTTGTCATCTCGCTACACTTGAAGCACAGCGGCAAGCGCTGCCCTGAAGGTGTGAAATATCTGATGCCAAGCGTACATATTGTCTTACAGTAAGGCGTGCCTTTACAAAAAGGAGGGTAAGATGAAGTGTCCTTCCTGTGACAAGCATATCCCAAAGAATGCATGTCCGTGCCCCTATTACGCCAAGGTAGTTCAGGGCAGTGAACTAAACCAGCTAAAAATAACAGAAATTCGCAAACAGCTTAAAGGTAAATGCTATGAGAAGTGGATAAGTTTGGCTTTTGCAGCCTTCCTTTTGTTCTCCGCTTGTTCTCCGCGGTAGTCGGGGTTATCAAAACAAGTTCTTCATTCTCCGTCTGGCTGGTCGTTGCATCATTTAGATACAAATAAGTGGCAGGAGCGGCAGGATTCGAACCCGCGACCGGCGGTTTTGGAGACCGCTGCTCTACCAGACTGAGCTACGCTCCTATTGCGAAGAGAATTATAAAGAAGATTCCGGGAAAATTCAACCCTAGCAAATCCGCGGCAGCAGCTCCCCGGTGAGCATGTCCACAATGCGGGAAGTGCCCAGTATGGTCTTCATCGTGACAATCCCGGGATGTTCGGCAACAACCTCACCGATGACGGTGCTTCCTTTCCCGTAGAGGTTCTGCTGCATTGCCTTAAGAATCTTTTCCGCATTTCTGGCAGGCACGATTGCCACGAGTTTGCCTTCATTGGCGACATAGAGCGGGTCAAAGCCCAGGAACTCGCAGGCAGCCCTGACAGATTCGTGGACGGGTATCCTCGACTCATCAATGCTGATGCCCACCCCTGACTGCTCAGCGAACTCATTAAGGGTGGTTGCCAGCCCACCGCGCGTCGGGTCGCGCAGGCAATGGATTTTTTTCGATACCTTCAGCATATCAGCCACCAGCGTGTTCAGTGGAGCGCAATCGCTTTCAACAGGTATTTTGAAGCGCAATCCCTCTCGCTGTGCCATTACCGCGATGCCGTGGTCGCCGATAGCCCCGCTGAGAATTATCTTATCGCCGGGCTTGGCATTTGTGCCGGAGATATCTACCCCTTTTGAAATAAGTCCAATGCCCGCCGTGTTGATGAACAGCTTATCGGCGCTGCCCTGATTGACTACTTTGGTATCGCCGGTGACCACCTTGACGCCCGTATCCTTTGCCACCGTTTGAATTGAGCCGGTAATCTGCTTCAATACGCTCATCGGTAGCCCCTCTTCGATAATGAGGGCGAGGCTGATATAGAGGGGTGTGGCACCGCACATAGAAAGGTCGTTGATGGTGCCGCAGACCGCCAGCTTGCCGATATCGCCGCCAGGGAAGAAGATGGGGTTAACCACATAGCTATCCGTGGTGAAGGCCACCCGCCCGTTCAGGTCGAAGACGGCGGAATCGTCCATCTTCTCCAGAATCTGGTTGCGGAAAAGCTGGATGAAGTCTTTAATCAGGTTATGGCTCAGCCTGCCGCCGCTGCCGTGAGCCAGTAGTATTTTGCTATCCACTTCCGCCTCCGTAGTGGTAATAGGCGGCACAGCTACCCTCCGATGAGACCATGCACGGACCGACCGGATGTTCCGGGGTGCAGGCTTTCTTGAAAAGCTCGCAGTCGAGAGGCACTTTCACGCCGCGCAGAATAGCGCCGCAGATACAGCCGTCAGGCTCACACGGCGCCTCTGGCCGAATGGTGAAGACCTTCTCGGCATTGAAAGCCCGGTATTCCTGCCTTATTTTAAGACCACTCTGCGGTACACTGCCGATGCCTCGCCAGGTTGCCGGGCTTAGCTCAAAGACCCTGTCCATAAGGCTGAGCGCCTGCTGGTTGCCCTCGGGGCGCACTGCCCGGCGGTAGGCAATTTCTACCTTAGGCTCTCCCCTTTCAACTTGCTCAACAAGCATGGCAATGCACTGAAGTATGTCCAGCAGCTCAAAGCCAGAGATGACGCAGGCGATGCTGTAATCCTTAGCCAGAGGTTGATAGGGGTTGGAGCCGATGATAGTGCTGACATGCCCCGGGCAGACAATGCCATCAAGCCGGGCATCCCCAGAATCGAGCAGGGCTTTCATCACCGGCGGCGTCAATTTATGTAGCGAGAGGACATGGTAGTTTTTGAACTTTTCCTGCTCCGCTTGCAGGATGGAGGCGGCGATGCCGGGCGCTGTGGTCTCAAAGCCGATGCCCACAAAGACTACCGGGCGTCCGGGATTTTCCCGGGCGATATCCAGCGCTTCCAGGGCAGAATAGACGATGCGTATGTCGTTGCCCTCGGCTCTCGCCTGCTGCAGACTGGAGGAACTGCCCGGCACCTTAAGCAAGTCGCCGAAGGTGGTGATAATCACTCCGGGCAGCCGGGCGAGGGCGATGACCTTATCCAGGTCCTCGTTGGCGGTAACGCAGACGGGACAGCCGGGTCCGGAGAGCATCTCTATTGTGGGCGGCAGAGCTTGTCGGATGCCGTATTTCAAGATGGCAACCGTGTGCCCCCCGCAGAACTCCATCAGCCGGATGTGCTTTTTTGAGCTCTGGTGAATTTTTTTAATCACCCCTTTGCCCAGCTCGCCATTGCGGTATTCGTCGATGAATTTCATTTATTTGATGACTTCCATCTCCCTTAGCAGCCTGAGGGTCTCTTTGGCTTCTTCTTCGTCAATAACGCTGATGGCGTAGCCGGTGTGCAGCAGAACATAGTCGCCCACCCTAGCTTCAGGTGTGAGCCAGATGCTGGCTTTGTAGCTGACACCCCCGATTTCTACCTCAGCCTCATGGTCGTGAATTGACTTAATGCGCGCCGGTATGGCAAGGCACATATCTAACTCCTCTACGCAATAGCATTAGCAATTACTGCCTGCCCTAGCGAGATGCCGCCATCGTTGCAGGGCACTAGGCTGTGAGTAAGGACGGTAAAGCCCGCCGCTTCCAGTACGGTAACAGTCTTATTCATCAGCAGCCTATTTTGAAAAACGCCCCCGCTGATAGCCACGGTGCGCAACCCCGTTTCTTTGGCTATCTGAGAACACGTCTGGCTTATTATCCCGGCTACGGTGTTGTGGAACTTGTCAGCAATCCGGGGTATGGAAACGTCCTTGGCAAGGTCGGCAAGGATAGCAGAAAACAACTCAGCAAGTCTGATGATTCTTACGCCATCCTTTATCTCTACTTGGAAAGGATACGAGCAGTCAACCCGCGCCTCGTAAGCCGCCATTTCCAGTTCGACTGCTGCCTGGGCTTCGTAGTCAATCTGCCCTCTCACCCCGATGAGCGCCGAAACAGCGTCGAAGAGACGACCGCAGCTTGAAGTCAGCGGAGCATTGATGTTCTGGTCTATCTGCTGCTTAATGAGGTTAAGTTCGACTTCCTCAATATTTCTCATACAGGGAAGGTCGGTGCTTAAAACGTCTGCGCCGAGCAACTTATATAGATAGCCAATAGCCGTCCGATAAGGTCTTTTCACGGCGGCGTCCCCGCCGGGGAGGGGCAGGTATTCCAAATGCCCCACCCTCCTGAAGCCCTGATAGTCGGCTATCAGGAACTCCCCGCCCCAGATATGCCCATCCAACCCATAGCCCGTGCCGTCAAAGGAGACGCCAATTACCGGGTTCTGAACGCCGTTTTCGACCATACAGCTCACGATGTGGGCGTGGTGGTGCTGGATTGGGATGAGGGGTAGCCCTTCTTTCTCCGCAGCAGCCTTCGCCCATTTCGTAGCCAGATAGTCCGGGTGCATATCATAGGCAATGACCTCGGGCTGGATACGGAAGAGCCTCTTATAGAGATTAAGAGTGGTTTCGAAGTGCTCCAGGGTCTCCCAGTTCTCCAGGTCGCCGATATGCTGGCTGACAAAGGCATTATTCTCTTTGGTCAGGCAGAAGGTGTTTTTCAATTCCGCCCCGCA
This sequence comes from uncultured Dehalococcoidales bacterium, assembly GCA_964534815.1. Taxonomy (GTDB): domain Bacteria; phylum Chloroflexota; class Dehalococcoidia; order Dehalococcoidales; family CAZHRL01; genus CAZHRL01. The sequence goes on from CAZHRL010000108.1 coordinate 4,060, forward strand.
GGCGAGCACCTGTTTTGCCTGAAAGGGGAGGTGGATGGGGTAGGGGGCGTAGCCCCGCGCCCGCCTCATCACCATCGGCTTGCCTCTTTCAACAAGAGTCACGCTGTCGTCGTAGCGCGAGTATATATCCCTATTGTGCATTAGGAAATAGTCGGCGATGCCATGTAGTCTTCTTAACGCCTCGTCATTATCCTTGGCGATGGGTTCCTCGCTGAGATTGCCGCTGGTCATCACCAGAGGCAGGTTGGTATCCCTGAGCAGGATGTGGTGTAGCGGGGTATACGGTAACATCACCCCCAGATACTTTAGCCCGGGCGCCACATTGGGTGCCACAGAGGAAGT
>CAZHRL010000109.1:0-4358 GCA_964534815.1 uncultured Dehalococcoidales bacterium
GAGGCGGAGAAGCGCATCTATGATTTCCTCTGGGGCGAGTTCTGCGACTGGTATGTTGAAATCGCCAAGATTCGCCTTAAAGCTGCGGGAAAGGAAAAGCCATCACCCATCCCGATTCTGGTCTCTGGTCTCGAGACTTCTCTGTGTCTCCTGCACCCCTATATGCCCTTCATCACCGAAGAGCTCTGGCAGAATCTGAAGAAGCGCCTGCCCGAGGGCGGACGGTTTGAAGCAGATTCTATCATGCTGGCACCTTATCCCGAAGCTTCACAGGCAGCGATAGACCCCGACGCTGAGAGAATCATGGAAACCGTCATCGAAATCGTACGCTCCATTCGGAATGCCCGCGCTCAGTATAAGGTGGAAGCCACCCGCTGGATTGAAGCGCAAATCTACGCCGGGGAGCTTAAGGCAACAATCCTTCCCTATGCCCAGGCGATTCAAACTCTGGCAAAGGTGAAGCCGCTTACCTTTTTGAATAGGAGAAAGGAAGTCCGGCCGGGTGAAAACGCTCTGGTGCTGGTGCTGAAGGAATCAGATGTGGTTATTCCTATGGAGAGCATGGTCGACCTTGAAGCGGAGAAGAAGCGTCTTCAGAAAGAGATAGAGCAACTTCAGGCTGAAGTGGCTCGACTTGAGGCTATGCTCAGAGATGAAGCCTTTCTCTCCAAGGCACCGCCCGCGGTTGTGGCAAAGGAGCGGGGCAAACTGGCGGTACATAGTGATAAGCTGGAGAGACTAAAACAGCAAATAGTCAAGTTCGATTGAGACAGTAAAGAAAAAGAGCCGCTCTCTGATAGAAAGGAAAGCGGCTCTGATTCTTAAGGGCTCTTGCTGGCTCAGTCTTCCCAGCTGCTACTCTTGCCGAGACGGGTGAAACACCACGCCAGCGTGCCGAGCAAGATTAACCAGATTATAACGGTCGAAGCTATGGCTCCTCCTGTCATTTCTAACTCACCTTCCTCTCTTCAATTTCACCGCCAGCGGGTGTTCTGGTCTTAATTGCTTGCAGGATAAAGCTCACTACCAGCGTTACCACAAGCAGTATCCAGATGATTGACGCTGCCCAGAGTGGATACCCACTATAAGGCTTGGGTATATCCTGCGCGAAACCTCCGTAGATGGCAACAAAGAGCAGTCCTGCCGGGGCGATAACCTTGAGCAGCCAGTCAAACCAGGCTCCAAGTTTGATGTCAGAGGTCTCATTAACATGTTCTCTGAGCTTTTTGGCGCCGAATACCCAGCCGATGACGATACAGGCTAATGCTCCCGTTATCAGTAGCAGGTAGAAGGAGGCTGTCCTGTCCACGATGTCCAGCCAGTAGAGACCGCCCTGCGTGGCATAGAGTAGCCCCACTATGAAGGAAACCACGCAAACGATTAGCGAGGCTTTGACTCGACTCCAGCCGAATTTGTCCATAAGAGGGACGGCGACTCCACCATAGGCAAGGAAGTATGCTGAAGTCAGCCCGAGGAAGAACAGGCATAGAAAGAAGATAACACCAATAAGGGCATTCAGGGCGGGCATCACGGAGATTGCCACGGGGAAGCCCACAAAAGCCAGCCCCATGCTCCTGAGAGCAACCTCCTGGATGGGGATATTAAGCGCTTGCATGATATAGCCTGCAGTGCTGAAGATGGCAAAGCCAGCAAAGAAGCTGGTGGAGGTATCTGATATCGAGGTTATCACAGCACTGTTGCTGACATCCCCCTTCTTGGCGACAAAGCTGCCGTAGGCGAACATCCCCGCCATGCCTACCGAAAGGCTAAAAGCAATCTGGCTGAAGGCGGCAAACCATATCCCTGGATTTGCCAGGGCACTGAAGTTCGGGTCGAGATAAAAGTTAAGTCCTTCAGTAACTCCGGGTAGAGTGAGACCCCTGACCACCAGAATCGCCAGAAAAGCCCAGGCTATTAATACCCCCCATACGGAAACCTTGCCGATGACTTTAGCCCCCCGGAACATGATGAGAAATATAATTACCCAGGTGATGAGCAGCATCCCCACGATGGGCCACTGCAGACCACCCAGCACCCCCGGTCCGCTGGAAAGCCCCAGAACGGTATTAAAGAAAAACCCCTCTGCTCCTTTGACTCCAGCTTCTCCCACCCCCCAGGCTACTGTGGTGGAGCTGACGGTGTAAATGAGGCACCAGGCTATGACCACAGTGTAATAGGTGACAATCAGGAAGGCGGCAAAGAAGGGCCACCAGCCTAACCACTCCCATTTCTTGCCGATTCCTTCAAAAACACCCGGCGCTCCCCTTTGAAAATAGCGCCCCATGCCAAACTCCATGACCATCCAGGGAATACCTATCAAAATCAGTCCAATGATGTAGGGTATCAGGAATACCCCGCCACCATACTCATAGGTTAAATAAGGGAACCTCCAGACGTTCCCCAGTCCAATGGCAGAGCCTATTGCAGCGAAGATGAATGTAGCTCGGCTTGTCCATCTCTCTCTCAGTGCTGTTGCCAATGTCTCCTCCTTCTTAAAACTTTATCTGCCTTTATGCCCGCTGGAAACATAAGCTCCCAGCGGGCGTCACGTTATCAGTTTCCTCACCAGCCTCCCCGGGTGGAATATAACAACCCCCTAATACTTACCCCTAATACATACTATTATAAGACACCCTGTCAAGCTTTTTAGCAGAGGTCGTTTAGCAACTCAGAAGACAGAGTCCCGAGTGTGTCATGGCGAGTCCTTCTTTGGAAGAGCGAAGCAATCTCTGAATCAGACATAGATTACCTGTCGAGATTGCCTTGTCGTCCTTCACAAGTGAAGGACCCCTCGCAATGACAGGGCGTAATGATGTTCGTAAACAATCTCTTAGCACTGATTTGACGGCAGGCTTAAGAGAAGGCAGTAAGGCATCTGGTATTGAAGAAGAAGGGTAAAAACACTATACTTTGATTATCTCTGACGGCGAGGCTTGGTGGTGAAATCAAGCTTTAAGGAGGTGCCGGATGTATAGCAGAATACTCGTTCCCCTGGATGGCTCCAAAATAGGGGAAGCAGCTTTACCCTATGTTGAGGAACTGGTATCTAAACTATCGGCGGTGCAAAAGGTAGAGGTCATTCTATTTCAGGTAGCTTCTTCACTCACTCACTGGGTCATTGCCGGCGAGACGAGCGCTCCTGTTCCCTACATGGAGAAGGAGCTGAATATACTGAAACAGCAGGCGAGAACATACCTGAAAAAAATCGCCGAGAGCCTGAAAGCTAAAGGAGCGGTGGTAAAGATTAAAGTAAGCGTCGGGGACGCCGCTAATGAAATCCTTAAGGCTGAGAAAGAGACTAGGGCTGGTCTGGTGGCGATGTCTACCCACGGGCGTTCGGGGCTCAGCCGCTGGGCTTTCGGCAGTGTTATGGATAAAGTACTGAGGGGTGGGGAAATACCAGTGCTTGTGGTAGGAGTGCCTAAAGAGCAGGCGAAAAAGTAGCCCAAAGTGGCGCCCCTCTATTGAAAGAGAGCAACGTAAATACTATAGTTGACTTAGGGAGACTCAGGTAACGGGTCGCCCGAATATGAGTGAGGAGGTGGACAATGGCTGAGAGAATACTTATCCCGCTGGATGGTTCGAGGGTAGGTGAAGCGGCTCTGCACTATGTTGAAGAGGTGGTCTCCAGGTTGAAGCCGGAGGAAAAGCCAGAAATCACCCTCCTCTACGTTGTCTCAGCACAGACGCGCTTGCTGGCTACTGAGGCTGGACCTATTGAAATTCCCTATAGTGACAAAGAGCTGGAGCACGCCAAGGAGTCGGCGCTGGACTATCTGAATAAGGCTGCTGAAACTCTGAAAAGCGAAGGGGTGGCGGTCAATTGTAAGGTGACCGCTGGCAAACCCGCTGACGAGATTGTCAAAGCTGAGCGCGAACTTGATGCCGATTTAGTTGCTATGTCCACGCACGGTCGCTCCGGAATCAGCCGCTGGGCTTTCGGCAGCGTTACCGATAGAGTCTTGCGGTCGGGGAAGGTGCCCGTGCTTATGGTGCGGGTGACCGAGAGCCCACCAAAGAAATAGCGGTCTAAGCTGTCCCTCGGGAAAGACCGTTGCTTTGTAGCCAGTTGAGGGCTTTCTTGGTATCGCTGGCGACGCGTGCTTTATCGCACTGTTTCAGGCGGTATTTGAACAGCCAGTAAGTGAACTCCTTGAGTTCATCCAGACCGATAGACTTGAGATGGGGATAGCCTTTTTCTTTTCGGAAGTGTCTGAGCAGTATGGCTTTGGTGCTGCCGTAGATGCGCCGGTAGGCTTCATTGGTAACGTCATGCTCCTTATGGGAGCCTAAAGACCACCTCTCTTTGCGTATCTCTTCCTCCACAGCCAGAATCAGGGCTTCCTCGACGGTGACGC
>CAZHRL010000110.1:0-4315 GCA_964534815.1 uncultured Dehalococcoidales bacterium
GTTCAGCCTGAATACTCACACCGAAGATGGCCTCGGTGAGGTCACACAAAAATATCGAGCCGATGACTTACAGCGAAGTGGTTGATGTCTCCGGTTTCGTGGGCAACTTCAAGGTGAAGATAAAGCAGAAGCCACGCTACGTAGACGCGAGCAAATGCACCGGCTGCGGCACCTGTCAGGAGAAGTGCCCCATGAAAGTAGACAGTGAATTCAATGCCGGCCTGGGCAAGAGAAAGGTAATCTATACGCCCTTCGCTCAGGCCGTGCCTAATGTGCCCGTTATCGATAGAGAACACTGCACCTTCTTTCTGAAAGGCAAGTGCCGCGCTTGCGAGAAGTTCTGCGAAACCAAAGCCATTGATTTTGAGCAAACAGAGAAGATTGTTGAAGTTGAGGTGGGCAACATCATTGTTGCCACCGGCTTCGATTCCTTTGACCCATCGGTGATGGCGCCGTTTGGCTACGGGAAGTATGATAATGTCATCACCAGCATCCTGTTTGAGAGGATGAGCAGCGCCTCCGGTCCCACCGAGGGCAAGATACTGCTCAAGGACGGCTCGGCACCAAAGAGCATCGCCATCCTGCACTGCATCGGCAGCCGTGATGTGAACTATCACCGCTATTGCTCCCGCGTTTGCTGCATGTACTCGCTGAAGTTCGCCCACCTGCTGCGGGAAAAGCTGCCTGAGTCTACTATCTATCAGCTTTACATCGATATGCGCTGCGCCGGCTCAGGTTATGAAGAGTTCTACGAGCGACTCCAGGAGGAAGGCGTCAACTTTATCCGCGGTCGCGCCGGTGAAATCACCAACATTGCTGAGAAACCGGAGGAAGAGGGCAAGCTGGTGGTCATCTGCGAGGATACCCTCATCCGCCGCAAGCGACGCTTGCCTGTTGATATGGTTATCCTGAGCACTGCCCTCGAACCCCGCGCAGATGCCGAGAGCATTGCCCGGACCTTCTCGCTGAGCCGGAAGGCCGATGGTTTCTTCCTGGAAAAGCATCCCAAGCTCGACCCTGTTGCCACGACGACAGATGGCGTTTTCATCACCGGCTGCTGCCAGGGTCCAAAGGACATTCCGGATACCGTCGCCCAGGCGTCAGCGGCGGCAGCACGCGTGCTGGCAACGATAGCCAAGGGCAAGGTAGAGGTTGAGGCGACGACGGCTGTCGTTGACGAAGAGCACTGTGCCGGCTGCAAGATATGCCTTGACCTCTGTTCCTATAAAGCCATCACCTTTGATGAAGAGAAGAAGGTCTCTCGCATTAACGAAGCGCTGTGCAAGGGCTGCGGCACCTGTGTCGCTGCCTGTCCCAGCGGAGCTATCAGCGGTAAACACTTCACCACCCAGCAGATTATGGCTGAGATTGAGGGGGTGTTAGTATGAGTTTCGAACCAAAGATTCTGGGCATCCTGTGTAACTGGTGCTCCTATGCCGGCGCTGACCTGGCTGGCACTTCGCGCAAGAAGTATGCGCCCAACGTGAGGGTGGTGCGTGTCATGTGCAGCGGCAGAGTCGAGCCAACCTTTATCCTCAAAGCCTTCGAGAGAGGGGCGGACGGCGTTCTGGTCTGTGGCTGACACCCCGGCGAATGCCATTACCTGGAAGGTAATAAGAAAGCAGCCCGCCGCATACCTCTACTGAAGAAGATGCTCTCGCAGTTTGGCGTTGAAGAAGAACGAGTACGCCTGGACTGGGTCTCAGCCTCGGAAGGAGACCGCTTTGCTTCCATCGTTGATGAGATGACAGAGCAGGTGAGAAAGCTGGGACCTTTCAGCCCGAATGGTGGAGGGAAGAATGGCTAAACCAAAAATAGCGCTATACTGGGCGGCGGCTTGCGGCGGCTGCGATGTGGCTGTTCTGGACACCAATGAAAAAATTCTCGATATTGCCAATCTCACCGATATAGTTTTCTGGCCCATCGCAATAGATTTCAAATACCACCATGTTGAAGCCATGCCAGACAAGAGCATTGACCTGTGCCTCTTCAATGGTGCCATCAGGAGCAATGAACAGGAAGAGATTGCCAAACTGTTACGTGCCAAATCAAAGCTCATGGTGGCTTTTGGTGCCTGCGCCTGCTTCGGCGGCATACCGGCATTGGCTAATTTCAGCAACAGGAGTGAGATATTACAGAGAGTTTATCTGGAAGCGCCATCAAACGAGAACGTCAACAAGACTGTACCCCAGCTCTTAACCAAGGTTGCTGAAGGCGAACTGGAGCTGCCGGAATTATTTGACGATGTGCTGACTCTGGCACAGGTGGTAAACGTGGAATATTTTGTGCCCGGCTGTCCACCAACAGCAGACCTTATCCTGAAAGTGGTGGATGCCTTTGCCAAAGGTCAGTTGCCACCGGTGGGTTCAGTCATTGCTTCAGACAAGTCGCTCTGTGATGAGTGCGAACGAATAAAAGAAGAGAAGAAGATAACCAAAATCGTGCGACCTCATCAGGTTATCCCCGACCCGAAGAAGTGTCTTCTGGAACAGGGGCTCGTCTGCTGCGGTCCTGCTACCAGAGGCGGCTGCGGCTCCCTCTGTATTAAAGCCAATATGCCCTGCCGTGGCTGCTTTGGGCCGCCGCCAGGTGTGATTGACCAGGGCGCCAAGCTCGTCAGCGCCATCGCCTCGATTTACCAGGGTGATAGCCCCGAAGATATCGCCCGCTTGGTGGAGGAGGTGGTTGACCCCGCAGGCACTTTCTATCGATTCACTATGGCGGATTCGCTGCTGAAGAGAAAGCGCATTAAGTAGGCTTGAGGGAGTGTGTGCCATGAAGAAGGTTTCCATTGACCCGATAACCAGGCTGGAGGGACACGGCAAGATAGAGATTTTCCTTAACGACGATGGTGATGTTGCCAATGCCTATCTCCAGATACCGGAGCTGCGTGGCTTTGAGAGGTTTTGCGAAGGCAGACCGGTAGAAGAATTGCCGCGTATTGTGCCACGCATCTGCGGTGTCTGACCGGGTGCCCATCACATGGCCTCGTGTAAGGCCACCGATGCGGTCTACAAGGTAGAGCCACCCCCCGCCGGCAGAAAGCTGCGGGAACTGTTCTACTGTGCCCATATGAACCACTCTCACATCGCCCATTTTTATGCTCTGGCTGCCCCCGACTTCGTTTTAGGTCCCATGAGCGACCCGGCACAGCGCAATATCCTGGGGGTGGTCGCCAAGGTTGGCTTGCAGGTTGGCGGTGAGGTGCTCAAACATCGGGCTTATGCTCAGCAGATTCAGGCGGTTATCGGCGGCAAGGCAACCCACCCTGTCTGTGGTTTGCCTGGCGGCATGAGCAAGCCCATCACTGAGGAGGAGCGGAAAGATTTCGAAGAGAAAGCGAAGTCTCTGGTGGAGTTCGCCAAATTCACTCTGAAGCTGTTTAACGACCTCGTGCTGAGCAATAAGGAATACCTCGACCTCATCACGGGCGATATCTATACTATGAAGAGCTACTATATGGGGCTGGTTGACAACAGTAACAAATTGAATTTCTACGATGGCAGCATCCGTGTCGTCGACCCCGAAGGCAAAGAGTTCGCCAAATTCAAGCCATCTGAGTACCTCAGTTACATTGCGGAACACGTCGAGCCCTGGACTTATCTCAAGTTCCCCTTCTTGAAGAAGATTGGCTGGAAGGGTTTCGTTGAGGGCAAGGATAGCGGTGTCTATCGGGTAGGCCCGCTGGCTCGGTTGAATGTGGCGGATGGCATGGCAACACCGCTGGCTCAGGCTGAGTATGAAAAGATGTACCAGACTTTCGGCGGTAAGCCAGTCCATGCCACACTGGCTTTCCACTGGGCGAGACTCATCGAGTTGCTCTATGCCGCCGAACGACTACTCGAGCTCTGCCAGGACAAAGAGATTACCAGCCCTGAGGTCAGGACTATCCCCACAGCGACGCCAGATGAAGGCGTGGGCATTGTGGAAGCGCCGCGCGGCACACTGATACATCACTACAAGACAGATGAGAAAGGCATTGTCCAGAAGGTTAACCTGATTGTCGCCACGGCGCACAACTATCCCGCCATGAACATATCTGTCAAGAAGGCAGCCCAGGGGCTGATTAAAAAGGGCAAAGCAGTCTCGGAAGGGCTGCTCAACATGGTGGAGATGGCTTTCCGCGCCTACGACCCCTGTATGGCTTGCGCCACCCACACCCTCCCCGGACAGATGCCGCTGGAACTGGTTATCTACAATAGCCAGGGCAATGTGACACAACGCTTAAGCCGAAATTGCTAACCTCCCTGCTTCTGTTCCCCAGCTCTTTAGAACCGCTGTGCAGAGTCGTGGGACTTCTTATGTAGCCCCATAT
>CAZHRL010000111.1:0-4243 GCA_964534815.1 uncultured Dehalococcoidales bacterium
AACAATCTCTGAATCAGACACAGATTATCGGTCGAGATTGCTTCGGGGCTTTGCCCCTCGCAATGACGGAGTGTGATAACGTTCGTAAACAATCTCCCTATATCAATCCTTAATTCCTGCTAGCCAAGCTGTTCTACACCCACGCCGCTGACACCCATAGCGCCCTTGACGCCCAGAGCTCTGGTAATATCAGTGCTGTTTGGCGGGCAAGCCTGGATAAAAGTCCCCTTGTCTTTGAATTTCGCCAGGCAAGCGCCTATCAACAGAAGTTTCTCTACATTAGACACATCCGGAAGCTGCTCAAATTTGCCGCAGAGGACTGTCCAGCCCTTTGCCTGGTCCAGAAGACCAGCGTTAGCCATATCCACCAGGGAGCTGAGCATCTGGTTGCGGCAGCCAGAGCAGGCTTTCTCATCATAGAGCACCTGGAAGCCCTTGGGGAAGGGGATTTTTTCCTGAATCGCCTCGACCGAGGTCTTGAATCTGCGCTTCACCTTGGCGATAGGTTCGCCGATGACCTCAATCTGCTTCAAGTCGTCAACGCCAACGCCAGTAAGAGCAGCGACATGCACAATGCTGTAATCTACAGGCTCATATCCCATGATTTCGCTGGTAACGGCATCTACCGCCACCGGGTCTTTACCAGCGATGACGAGGTTCATCTCCACCGGGTCGCCATAGACCGGTCCCAGACCTTCCATTGCCAGAATACCATCGACCACGCAGAGGGCGGGTTTCATCACAGTATTGAGGTCGGCAACACCCTGCATGATACCGAAGGTGGTATGCAGTTTCCTCTTCCAGACATCGGGCAGAATGCCTTTCATGTTCTTCAAAGACAGCGTTACCAGAGTCTGGTCGTGGCATTTCATCTTGGGGACATCAATGATTGCCTTTGCCTCAACCACGACCCTGGGAAGTTCTACTTCTTTAAGAGACTTTCCTTTGGGAACAGGGACTTTGACCAGCTCCGTTCCTTTCGCCTTCAGGTTAATGACCTCGTAACCCTGTTCTCTCAGCTTGAAGTAACCGGCTGCCTCGAAGGACTTGTCCGTATCAATGCCAACACCAGAAGACTCGGCGATTATGGGTCTGGCGCCTTTCTCCTTGACCATATCAGCGATGGCTCGGCACACTCTGGTATCGGTGTTGACTGCAGCCTCTGGCGGGTTGGTGGAAACTACATTGGGCTTGATAATTACCGTATCGCCCTTCTTAATCTTATCCGGCAAGCCACCAACCATCCCGATTGCTTTTCTAACAGCAGCGGCTACCTCTTTCTCGCCCGGTTTCTTTGGTGTCTTCACAATTGCTACCTTTGGTTTCGCCATTTCTTACCTCCTACTATTTTTATATTCTGTCCTCTAACCCAAAAGCTTATATTTGGCGATATTTTCATCCGCCATCTTCTGAAGCTCTTTGATTACCTTAGCACCCTCCGGACTCTCAAAGAGGTGTTTGAACCAGCCCAGTCTCTTGAGATAGTCCTCGACCGGTCTCTTCTTGATTTTCACACTGGAGATGAGCTTGCCTTTTTCTACTTCGTAAAGCGGCACTAACCCCGTCTCAACAGCAATTCTACCAATTTCTACGGTCTTGTTCTCGGGGAAGGCGTGTGCCGTAGGGCAGGGGATGTGAATTTGGATATAAGCCGGGCCCTTGATCTCTTTAGCTTTCTTTACCTTGGCTATCAAATCCGCGGGGTACGCTGGCGACGCCGTAGCCACATAGTCGGCACCATTGGCGACCATAATTTGTGGGACATCTTTCTTTGGTTGTGGTTTTCCAAAAGAAACTTTTCCCGCTGGGGTAGTTGGCGTTGAGGTACCATACATGGTAGCGCCGCTCCTCTGATAACCGGTATTAACATAAGCCTGGTTATCCATACAGATATACATGATATTGTGCCGGCGCTCCACCATGCCTGAGAGCATGCCGAAGCCGATATCGAAGGTGCCGCCATCTCCCGCCATCACCACCACCTTAACATCTTCCCTGCCCTGAGTCTTGAGGGCAGCTTCCACACCCGAAGCCACCGCCGCCGAGTTCTCAAACAGCGAGTGCATCCAGGGGACTTCCCAGGGTGAAATATTATAGCCGCCAGCAAATGTTTCCAGACAGCCGGTGGCAGTAACCACAATAACGTTCTTCCCCACTGCTTTGAGCACCATTCTGGTTACCATTGCCTGACCGCAGCCACCACAGGCAGTATGGCCGGAGACAAACAACTCTTCCTTGGGTAAGGTATCAACTAATTTCACTGCCATCTTAAGCCTCCACTAACTCACGTTTTAGACCGAACCATTGATAAGTCTCATCAACCTTACCGGTCTTGATAGCCTTCTGAGCCGCCGCTGTAATCTCCCGCACAGTGCCTCGGGTAATCTCCCGACCACCAAGCCCGGCGAAGACTCCGAACACCATGGGTCTTTCCTTAAGATTGTAAAGCGCACCCATCACATCGGCAGCTAAGGCACCGCCAGCGCCGAGCGAAATTTCTCTGCCAATCACCGCAACACACTTGGTATTCTTAACTGCTTCCCTGATTTCCTTGTCAGGGAAGGGACGATAGAAGCGGACTTTCACCATGCCCACCTTGATGCCTTCCCTGCGCATATCATCTATCGCTGCCTTTATCGTGCCCACTATGGAGCCCATGCCCATGATGCAGATTTCCGCATCATCCATCTTATATTCCTGAATCAGCCCGCCGTAATAGCGCCCGAATGTCTTCTTAAAATCCTCAGCAACCTCGATAATCTTTTTCTTGGAGCCTTCCATGACCTTCTGCATCACATAGCGGTACTCCATCAGAGCTCTATCATCGTAGGCTGTGCCGTAGGCTATCGGGTTATCGGGGTCGAGACGCTGGACAGCGCGGAAGGGTGGCAGGAATTTGTCCACCAGTTCCTGGTCGGCGAGCTCAATAGGCTCCCAGGCGTGGGTCAGGCTCCACCCGTCGACACAGACCATAATGGGTAGCAGTACCTGCGGGTCTTCTGCTATCTTGAACGCCTGAATATGAGCATCATACGATTCCTGAGCATCCTCAACATACATCTGAATGACGCCGGAGTCCCGCAGGGAGAAGGTATCCTGATGGTCACACTGGATGCTGATTGGCGAGGAAACGGAACGGTTGGCACCGGTAAGTACTACCGGCAGACGCATGCCAGCCATGTTCCATAAGACCTCGGTCATCAGCAGCAAACCTTGAGAAGATGATGCCGTATATGCCCTTACCCCGGTAGCGCTCGCCCCGAGCACAATCGAAGCTGAGGCAAACTCAGAGTCGGAGGGGATATACTGGCAGTCGAGCTCTCCATTGGCTACCATCTCCGCCAGATTCTCAATAATGTGGGTCTGGGGGGTAATCGGGAAGGATGCAATCACCTTGGGTCGACAGGCTTTAACTGCTTCCGCAATACCGCGGGAGATTTCCATAACCTCGGTCTTACCCATTTTCGTCACTCCTTTTTATTTCTCCTCAACGACCATCATAATGGCACTGCAGGGGCATTCATTGGCACAGACGCCGCACCCCTTGCAGTAGTCGTAGTTAATTTCATATTCGCCGTCCTTGCTGATAACACAGGCATCCGGACAGAAGAGCCAGCAGTTGCCACAAAGGCTGCAGATACCGCAGCTAAGACACCTTTCTGACTCAGCCGTGACTTCTTTCTTATTGAAGCCGCCGGTAATCTCAGCAAAGCTCTTGATTCTCTCCTTCAGCGGCAATTCGCTTACCTTGGTTCTCGAAGCAGGCTCAGTGTAAACCAGATTCAGGTCTTCAAACTTGGCGATGGGCATCTCTTCCTCAGGCACAAAGAGCTTTTCTCCCCTTATGTACCGGTCAATGGAAGTGGCAGCCTTTCTGCCCGCGCCGATAGCATCTGCCACCATCGCCGGGCCTGTAACCACATCACCACCGGCAAAGATGCCCGGCACACCGGTGGCGAGGGTCTTCTCATCAACCACTACTGTGCCGTTGGACGCCGTCTTGAGCTTTTTGCCGGTAAAGGAAGTATCTGGCGTCTGCCCGATAGCAGCGATTACTGTATCGACATCCACCGTGAACTCAGAGCCTTTAACCGGGATAGGTCGTGCCCGACCGCTCTCATCAGGCTCTCCCAGCCTCATGCGGATGCACTCAAGCCCGGTTACTTTCTTCTCACCCAGAACTTTGCTCGGAGCCGCCAGGTAAACAATCTCAATGCCTTCTGCTTCTACGGCTTCAACTTCC
>CAZHRL010000112.1:0-4213 GCA_964534815.1 uncultured Dehalococcoidales bacterium
ATACTCGGCGATGCTGGCAAAGCCGATGGGGTACATCTCAAAGACATGGGAGGGTGGAATGAGGTCGCTCACCGGCCCATAAAGAATGGTCTTCTGGCGGAAGTCATAGACGCTGGGTGCGTGCAGCAAGACCAGGTCAAGTGACATTACTCTATCTCCAATCTAGTAATCAATCACGGTGGTTCAAAGGATTACCCCTGGCTCTCGAAAGACCACATAGCAAGAAGCAGCATTACCGTCCCGAATATTGCCGTCACCATGATATTGTCCCAGATGGTCATGGTATGCCCCAGCACCGTGATGGCGAAAGGTGAGCCGGTTGACGTGCCGAGCAGCACCTGGCGGATAGGGGCGATGCCATAGGTGGCAGGATTAATCTTGACCAGGACATTCATCCAGGCGGGCAGCCCCTGCATCGGGAAGAAAACGCCGGAAAGGAAGACCATGGGAAACATCAGCATCTGCATTATCGCCTGAAATGCTTCCATGGAGCGGATACGTGTGGCTAGTAATATGCCCAGTGAGCCCATAGAAGCCGAAAGCAGGAGCATGAGGGGGAGTAGCGCCAGCACTTTCCATAGGGTAAGCGGGAAACCGATAAGCGGGGCAAAGAGCAGAATGATAACTCCCTGAAGCAACGCCACAGTTGCCGAACCCAGTGTTTTCCCCAGAGCTACAGAAACGCGGCTGATAGGTGCTACCAGCACTTCCTTAAGGAAACCAAACTCCCTGTCCCAGACCAGTGAGACCCCTGCCATGAATGAGCTCATCAGCACCGTCATGCCGATGATGCCGGGAAACATGAACTGGGTATAGTCCACCCCCGCCCCCTGGAAGGCAGTTCTGGTGCTGGCACCCAGCCCACTGCCGAACACGAATAGGAAGAGCAGAGGCAGAGTTACTGACCCTACCAGGCGCATCTTGTCATGCCAGAAGCGGAGAACATCGCGGTACCAGATAGTGTAAATGCCCAGCAGATGCTTCATCTGTATCTCCTAGCGCCGCATACGGCGCCCGTGCTCTCTAACCATTGCTTTGAAGGTATCACTGGTTTCTTCCTCACGTATCTCCCTCCCCGTGAGCTTGAGAAAGACGTCGTTCAGGCTCGGGCGGCGCAGGCTGATGCTCAGAATTTTGGTGCCGAATTCCTTAATGAAAACAGGCATAAATTCCTCACCATTGGCGACTTCGATGCAAAGTCCATTTTCGTCCTGCCTGGCTTCTATCAGGTAGCGCTGCCTGATTTCTTCGGCTGCTTTGTTGCTATCATCGGTCTTGATACAAATAATATCTTTACTCACCAGCTTCTTTAACGCTTCCGGCGTATCGCTAGCCACCAGCTTGCCGTGGTCAATGATGGCAATGCGGTCGGCTTTCTCCGCCTCATCCATGTAGTGGGTGGTGAAGAAGATAGTGGTCCCTTTCTGGCGTCGCATTTCAGTAACATATTCCCATATCCGGTTACGTGTCTGCGGGTCGAGTCCCAGCGTGGGCTCGTCAAGAAAAAGCACTCTCGGGTGGTGCAGCAGTCCTCGTGCCAGCTCGAGGCGGCGCTTCATCCCTCCCGAGTAGGTGCGCACCTCACTGTTCCGCTTCTCCCAGAGCTCCATCATCTTCAGTAGCTGCTCGATTCTCTGTTCGCGAATTGAAGCAGGCACATTATAGACGAGGGCGTGGAAGCGCAGGTTCTGTATTCCGCTGAGCCTCTCATCCAGACTGGGGTCTTGAAAGACGAGTCCGATGGACTGGCGCACCTGGTTCTGCTGTCTCACCACGTCAAAGCCCGCCACGGTAGCCCGTCCTGACGTCGGTTTCAACAGGGTGCACAGGATATTAATGGTGGTCGTTTTACCTGCCCCGTTCGGTCCCAGAAAACCAAAGATTTCCCCCTGCGTCACGCTGAAGCTGATGTCGTTTACCGCCACCACTTCGCCGTATTTTTTAACCAGATTCTCGACCTTGACGATATAGTCCGTCATCTCTAGAAGACCTTAGCCAAGATGTAGCCGATGCCCAGTAGCAACTGGATGGTAAGAATAAAAAGGACGTTATTTGCCATGCCCGGCACCAGCCGGGACATATCTTCATACTTTAGGGCACCCTGAATCGCCTTCAGGGCGAAGGGGAGCGTGAGCAGGGCAATCAGGGTGAAGAGCGGCATCACGCCGGCAATCACCCATCCAATTATCCAAACATAGACTGAGACTGTGAGAGCGGAATAGACGATGCTGGCGCCCCTTTTCCCCATCACGATGGGCATGGTGCGACGGCCCACCTTCGTATCCGCTGCCACATCGGGGAATTCGTTGAGGAGGAGGAGATTGTGCACCAGAATGCCCGATGGAACGGAGGCGATGAAAGCAGGCAGGGTGTAAGTGCCCGTCTGGACGAAGTAAGCTCCGAGAACAGGCAGGATGCCCAGACCAACTCCCGGCACCCACTCGGGCCAGCCCGTCTTGAGGATGAAAGGCGTGTAGAGGACGATGCACAGCACGGCAACTATCAGGAGTGGGAGCAGCAGCCAGCCCTTAACCGTGATGAAGTAGATACCGATGGGTATGATGGCTGCCAGTGTGCCCACTGCCAGCCACAGCGCCTGGTCTGGCTTGATTAAGCCGGAAGGAAGGGCACCGCTGCCCCCGCTGAAGGGCGTCCGCTGCGTGGCGAAGTCCACCCCGCTGCGGTAGTCGAAGTACTCATTGAATACGTTGACGCTAATATGGGCAAGGAGTAGTCCGAAGAAAGCCAGCAGGGCATGACCCGGGTGGAAATAGCCATCATACCAGGCGACGGCAGTGCCCAGAAACGCCAGCGCTATGGGAAGAGTCAGAAAGGGAGCTCGAATAACTAAAAGCCACTTTTTCATTTCTTCTTATGCGCCTGCTCTACGTGTTTTTGCCAGCACTTCTCGGGGACATAGACGCCACACCTGGCACAGTGATAGAGATGGGCTCTGGCTTCTTTGCCACAAACCGGACAGTTCATGGCTTACCCTCTCTAATCTGAACTGAGATCAGTTTTATTGTTAATGCTGAGTATGGCTCCTTTCATAGCGGCAACGTAAGCGTCAGCTAAGCCGAAATCTGTGGTCAGAGTGAGGATGGCTCCCATACGATTCCTGTCGTGGCGGGCTAGGCGAGCTTGAGGCTCACAATGGAAATAATGATAAAGAGCACTGCCAGGACAATGGTGAGCTGGAATAGTGTCCTTTCCACGCCTCGTTTGGTGCGGAAAACGGTGTCAGGCTGACCGAAGATGCCTCCCAGCCCTCCTCCCCTCACCTGAAACAGGATAGCCAGCATCAGGGCTACCGATAATACTATTTGAGCCACATTTAGAAAAACACTCATCCTATTTCCCCTCAAGGTTCTTTCTTAGTAATTCTGCCGCTAATTGCGGATTGGCACGACCTCTGGTGGCTTTCATCACCTGCCCCACGAGGAACTTGAGCGCCTGTTCCTTGCCCGCTTTATAATCAGCCACCGCCTGGCTGTTGTCTTTAATAATCTTCTTTATTTCTTCTTCGATGGCGCTAGTATCAGAAATCTGGCTCAGACCACGCTGCGAGATAATATTGAGAGGTGTTTTGCCAGTCTCATACATTTCTTCAAGCACAGACTTAGCCGTGGTAATATTAATTTGTTTGTGAGAATACACTATTAATTCACGAAGCTGTTCTGGGCTTACCTTCTTTTTAAACTCCTCCATGCCGATGTTATGGGCGTTCATAATACGGCTGACCTCTCCTAAAAGCCAGTTGCTTACCTCCTTAGCCCTTTCAGAAATTGTTCTACTTTCTAGTTCGTGAAAAAATTTAATAAAGTTTTCGTCTTTGTGCTCAGCAACGTATTTTCCCAGTTTATCTTTATATCCTCTAGCACCTAGACATTCCTCAAAATAGTCTGCCATCGCCTTTGAGCCAGTGAGCAGGTTAGCATCGTAGAGCGATAGCTCATATTCTTTGACGAGGCGCTCGCGCCTGGCTTCGGGCAGTTCGGGGAGTTTCGCTTTTATCTGCTCCACCCATTCCCGACTTATCATCATCGGGGGCAGGTCTGGCTCGGGGAAGTAGCGGTAGTCGTGGGCATACTCCTTGCTGCGCTGGGATACCGTCTTGCCCTTCTCCTCCACCCAACCCCGCGTCTCCTGAACAAGCCTCTCGCCCCGGGCAGCCAGCTCGCGCTGCCGTTTTTCTTCATATTCCAGCGCCTGG
>CAZHRL010000113.1:0-4200 GCA_964534815.1 uncultured Dehalococcoidales bacterium
CGCTCAGACCTTCCCTGGAGAGATAATCAGGGCTGACAGCCGTCACGTCTACCCCTACATGGACATCGGCACCGCCACGCCCAGCTCGGAAGAACTGGCACTGGCGCCGCATCACCTGATGAGCATCGTCAACCCTGATGCAGATTTCAGCCTCGCCCAGTACCAGAAGCTAGCCTACGCAGCTATCAAGGACATTCAGCAGCATCATAAATTACCCTTGCTGGTGGGGGGCAGTGGACTGTATGTTTGGGCAGTGCTGGAGGGATGGGAAATACCCGGAGTCGCGCCTGAGCCGAAACTGAGGCAGAGCCTGGAAGCAAAAGCAAGCGAGGTCGGGGCAGAAAGGCTCTATCAAGAACTGCTCGAGGTTGACCCGGTCGCTGCCCAGAAGATTGACCCGCGCAACGTGCGCCGCATCATTCGGGTACTGGAAGTCTATCAAGCGAGCCAGCTGCCATTCTCCCAGCTAAAGCGTAAGAAAGCGTCGCCATTTACCGCGCTCGTCATCGGTCTCACCACGGATAGAAAAGAATTGTACCGTCGAGTTGACGCCCGGGTCGATGAAATGGTAAAAAGAGGTTTAATAGATGAGACAAAAAAGCTGCTCGACATGGGGTATGGTTTTCACCTACCCTCAATGTCCGGCATCGGCTACAGGCAAATCGGTATGTTTCTCAGAGGGGAGCTGACCCTGGCTGAAGCCGTGCAGCAAATCAAGTTTGAGATACACCGCTTCATCCGACATCAATATGCTTGGTTCAAGCTGAACGATAAGAGAATACACTGGTTCGATGCTCAGAAGGAAGTTGAACCGGAAATCAAGTCACTAATAAATGAATTTATAAGAGGTTAATATGAAGTTCACAAAATTACATGGTGCCGGGAACGACTTTATATTGGTAGAGTCAAACAATTTGAACCGGGGCTGGTCAAGTTTAGCCCAGAAGATGTGCGACCGATACTTTGGCATTGGGGCAGATGGCTTGTTAGTGCTCCTGCCCTCGAAAGTGGCTGATTTCAAGATGCGTGAATTCAACACAGATGGTTCCGAGGCTGAAGCCTGCGGCAACGGCCTCAGATGCCTGCTGAAATACATCATTGAAACCAAACCAGCCAAAGCTGCCGCCCCGGAAATATCAGTGGAAACTATGGCTGGCGTCAGGAAATTTAGACCGCAAAGAAGCGGAGGAAAGGCGACCAAACTGCAGGTCGGTATGGGCACTCCCAGATTCGATGCCAGAGAGATTCCTGTTGACATCGACCCGGCAAAAGCAGCCAGAGTAAAATCCATGCTGAACTACTTCATCACCGTCGGCGGCAAGGAATTACTCCTCAACTTCGTCTCGATGGGGAATCCCCATGCCGTCTACTTCTGGCAGAAGCCGGTGGCTGAATTCCCTTTGTCCCAGGTAGGTCCAGAGGTGGAACACCACAGGATATTCCCCAGGAGGACAAATTTTGAAGTAGCCAGAGTTATCGACCGCAATCAGATAGAAATGCGGGTGTGGGAGCGGGGAGTAGGGGAGACCCTTGCCTGTGGCACTGGCTCCTGTGCTGTGGCGGTGGCGGCTCAACTGAACGGCTACGTGGATAGTCCTGTGAAAATAAAACTGCCGGGTGGTATACTTGATGTGAACTGGGACGGGAAGGGGGAGGTGCTGCTGGGTGGGCCGGCGGAAATTGTGTTCACCGGAGAATGGCAAGATTAGAAGAAAGTCAGAAGGAGAGCTGAATGAGGATTGCAAAACGACTACAAAATCTACCGCCTTATCTCTTTGTGGAAATCAGTAAGAAGATTGCGGCCAGAAAAGCCAAAGGCGAGGATGTCATCAGCTTTGCCATCGGCGACCCGGATATACCGACGCCACCTCATATCATCGAACGACTGTGTGAAGCGGCCAGAGACCCCGCCAACCATCGTTACCCTGAATCAGATAGCCTGCCGGAGCTACGCCGGGCGGTAGCGGAATGGTATCAAAAGCGATTTAACGTTTCTTTCGACCCGGATAAAGAAGTGCTGCCGCTTATCGGCTCCAAGGAAGGCATCCATCATATAGCCATGTGTCTGATTGACCTCGGGGATACGGTTCTGGTGCCTGACCCGGGTTATCCACCTTATGTCACAAGCACTGTCCTGACTGGTGGGCGACCCTTCTATTTACCACTTACCGAGAAGAACAACTTTCTCCCTGACCTCAATGCCATTCCGTTCTATGTTCTGCAAAGAACCAAGCTTTTGTGGATAAACTATCCTCATAATCCCACCGGTGCCGTCGCTGACCTGGATTTCTTTAACAGGGTGGTCAAGTTTGCCAGGCAGCATAACATCGCCGTCTGCCATGACGCGCCTTATTCCGAGGTCGTTTTTGATGGCTATGTAGCGACAAGCTTCATGCAGTCAGAGGGAGCCAGGGAAGTGGGCATCGAGTTTCATTCACTGTCCAAGACCTATAACATGACCGGCTGGCGGATTGGCATGGTGGTAGGCAATGCTGAAATGATAACTGCTCTTAAGACGATTAAATCGAACTGGGACTCAGGCATTCCACAGGCGATTCAATATGCCGCCATCGAAGCTTTGAGAGGACCGCAGGACTGTGTTGCGGAGCACAACGCCGTTTACCAGAGACGCCGCGACCTGGTCATCGAGACATTGAACAAAATTGGTCTTGAAGCCAAGCCGCCGAAGGCATCACTCTATATCTGGGCAAAAGTCCCTGAGGGGTATAACTCAATTGATTTCGCTGCCGAGATACTGGATAAGTACGGCATCGTGGTTACCCCGGGGATAGGGTATGGCAAACAAGGCGACAACTTTATCCGAATCTCGCTCACCATTGTTGATGCCGCCCTGGTCAAGGGGCTGTCGCGGCTGGCAGAGTGGCGCAATACCAGAGTTGGACCCAAGATAAAGATATAACTTGACATAACAGGGGGTATTTATTCCGAAAGGCACCTTTGCAACTCAAAAACCTCGGGAACGAGCCTTCCTGGTAGCTGTCGCGTCAAAGGATGGCACCAATGGCTGGCCGGCGGAAGTTTCCATAGAAGAGCTGGGGCAATTAGCCAGAACAGCCGGGGTTGAGGTGGTGGGGAAACTCATCCAGCGGTTGTCGACGCCCTCAAAAACACATTATTTAGGTAAAGGCAAGCTCGAAGAGCTCCTCGCCTTGAAAAATACGACGAACTATGACGTTGTCATCTTCGATGATGAGCTTTCGCCACTGCAGCAAAGGAACCTGGAAGACTTCCTCAAGGTAAAGATAATTGACCGCGTTGCTCTGATTCTGGACATCTTTGCCAAGCGCGCCCGGACAAAAGAAGGTAAATTGCAGGTAGAGCTGGCGCAGCACCAGTACCTCTTTCCTCGACTCGCCGGGCAGTGGAGCCACCTGGACAGGCTGGGCAGCGGCATCGGCACCACAGGTCCCGGTGAATCAGAGCTGGAGACGGATAAGCGCCTCATCCGTCAGAAGATAGGCCGCTTGAAAAAGCAAATTGAAGAGGTAAGGAAACACCGCGAGCTCTACCGCCAGCAGCGCCGCAGAAGCGGTATCTCCATCGTCGCTCTGGTAGGCTATACCAACACCGGCAAAAGTACCTTGCTTAATGCCCTCAGCCACGCCAATGTGCTCGTCGCCGATAAGCTCTTTTCCACACTAGACCCGACAACGAGACGGTTGACCCTGCCGGATAAAAGCGTGGTTCTACTTACCGATACCGTCGGCTTTATCAGAAAATTACCACTGCCTATCATCACCGCATTCAGAGCAACCCTTGAGGAGCTGAGTGAAGCCACCTTACTTCTCCACGTGGTTGATTTAACTTCACATAATGCTTCAGAGCATTGCCAAATAGTGGAGGATATCCTTAAAGACCTCAACCTTCTGGATAAACCCCTTATTACCGCACTGAATAAAATCGACCTGCTGCTGGATAGTAATAAGAAATGGGACGAGGCATCAGCCATAAAACACCTTTCCGAATATTGCGGTCCGGCGGGTGAAGACACGGTACTCGTTTCGGCAACAAAAAAGTGGGGTTTGACCGGGCTTTTGCAACTGATAAGTCAGAAAATCCAGAAAATAGCCCAGCCGGTCTAACCAGCAAGTTGACAGTCAAAAACGACGCGCTGTAGTCAAAAATTAAGCCCCGAAAAATTCTTCTCAATGGTTTTCATCGTGGAGAGCCTCAGGATAG
>CAZHRL010000114.1:0-4197 GCA_964534815.1 uncultured Dehalococcoidales bacterium
TGGACTGGCAGAGATGGAGTTTGAAGAGCGCGAGGCGGAGACAGTCCTCATCTTCATGGCGGACAAGACCTCCGCCGGGGCGTGGAACATGCCACTCTATAAAATCTTTGCTGACCCCTTTAATACCATCGGGCTGGTCATTGCTTCCAACATGCACGACGGTTTCTCCTTTGAGGTGCATGATATCAAAGAGCATAAGAAAGTAATCTTCAACAGCCCTGAGGAGATTTACGACTTGCTTGTTTTCATTGGGGCACCGTCCCGTTTTGTGGTCAAGGCAGTCTATCACCGACCGAGCAAGGAGATAGCGGCGGTATCCTCCACCGAGCGTTTGTCCCAGATTGCCGGGCGCTATGTGGGTAAGGACGACCCAGTATGTGTTGTGCGTGCTCAGGGGAATTTCCCGGCAGTTGGGGAAGCACTGGAGCCTTTTGCTGCTCCCATCCTCGTGGAGGGCTGGATGCGTGGTTCTCATATGGGTCCCCTCATGCCGGTGGCTGTCAAGGACAGCACGCCCAGTCGTTTTGATGGTCCTGCCAGAGCCATAGGACTCGGTTTTCAGCTTTGCGAAGGCAAATTAATTGGCCCGCGCGATATGTTTGACGATAAGGCATTCAATCTGGCGCGGCATCAGGCTAATGAGATGGCTGATATGATGCGTCGTCACGGTCCCTTTGAGCCGCACCGCCTGCCCCTTGAGGAGATGGAATATACCACCATGCCTCAGGTGAGAAAAAAGCTGGAGAAAAGGTTCACCGACCTTTAATTAAATGCCCAGGCTCCTGCTAGCGACAAACAATCAGGGCAAGGTGCGCGAGTACCGCAGCCTGCTGAAAGACCTCCCCTATCCGCTGGTTACCCTGGCGGAGGCCGGCATCACCACGGTGGTGGCAGAGGTGGGGCAGAGCATGGAGGCGAATGCCCGTCTGAAGGCTGCTGCTCTGGCTAAAGAGAGTGGCTTACTGGCTCTGGCTGATGATTCTGGACTGGAAGTTGATGCCCTCGGCGGTGAGCCCGGGCGGCTCTCGGCGCGCTATGCTGGCGAAAATGCCTCTGATAGTGATAGAATTAGTTACTTACTTTCTCGGCTGAAGGATGTGCCCTGGCAGAAGCGCACCGCCCGTTTCCGCTGCGTTATCGCCGTGGCAACACCTGAGGGCAGAGTGGAGCTTTGTCCGGGGGTGTGCGAAGGGTTCATCACCTTCGAGCCGAAGGGTGAGCAGGGCTTTGGCTACGACCCCATCTTCTACTTCCCGGAGCTGGGCAAGACCATGGCGGAACTGCCTCTGGAAGTGAAGAACCAGGTCAGCCACCGGGGGAAAGCAGCGCGGCAGGTGCCCGCCGCCCTCAAGAAGCTTTCAAGCACTAAATCTTGAACCACTCACCCTTCCCCTGTTCTTAGATACCCAGAGGCAAGCCCGTGGCACTTAAAAATTCAAGCTCCTTTTTA
This sequence comes from uncultured Dehalococcoidales bacterium, assembly GCA_964534815.1. Lineage (GTDB taxonomy): Bacteria > Chloroflexota > Dehalococcoidia > Dehalococcoidales > CAZHRL01 > CAZHRL01. The sequence continues at coordinate 1,451 of CAZHRL010000114.1, forward strand.
TTGTCACCCTGAGCGCTAGCGAAAGGTCTCAGATTCTTCGCCTGCCTAGGGCGGACTCAGAATGACAATGACCTTAACGCTTGACGCCCTTCGGGCGATTTATCATTCACCCACGGGTAAAACTGTGGAACTCTGCCCTTCGAGTGCTTTAGAGATTAGTGTTTGGAATTTTCTCAATTGACGGGGTTGTCATAAGGGGGCGCAGCCCCCTTATATAAAATCGCCCCTTCCCTGTTTAGGGAAGGGGCAGGGGATAGGTCGTACATCTATATCCACCCAATAGAGTAGAATCGTTACGCCCCCTTTCCCCTCTATTTGATGCCTTACCCCAGCAAGTCTATTTAATATAGCTCGAATTTCTTGACATAACTCTAAAAACAATTCGAGCGTGGTTAGCTTCGAATTGTTTCTGAAAATTTTTATTTTACGCTTGGTTTTATTATGACGCCTGCTTCTTCCCCCTTTGTAAATCCCTGACAATCTGAGCTAAAATAGGGGGACAGGAGAAATTAATGACCGGTCTATCCGATTCCTTCCAGCGCCCCATAGACTATCTGCGTATCTCGGTGACCGACCGCTGTAATCTGCGCTGTGTCTATTGCATGCCTGCCGAAGGCGTTTGTCCCCTGGCACATAGCGAAATCCTTACCTATGAGGAAATCCAAACCATAGTGCAGGCAGCGGCAGAACTGGGCATACGGAAGGTGAGGCTTACCGGTGGCGAGCCTCTGGTCAGACTGGGACTGCCCAAGCTGGTGCAGATGCTCGCCCGGATTAAGGGCATCGATGATATTGCCCTGACAACCAACGGGATTCTGCTCGCAAAATATGCCGCCGAATTAAAAGAAGCCGGTCTAAGGCGGGTCAATGTCAGCCTGGACACGCTTAAGCCGAAGAGATTCCGCTCCATCAGCCGCTGCAACTATGACCTTAGCCAGGTATTGGAAGGCATTGAAACGGCGAAATCCGTAGGACTTAAACCCGTCAAGCTTAATGTGGTGGTTATGCTGGGCGTCAATGATGACGAAATCCTGGATTTTGCCGCCAGAACCATCGATGAAGAATGGCATGTCCGTTTTATTGAGCTGATGCCTTCGGCGGGAGCCAGCACCACTGCCTCTCAGTTCATCTCCGCTACTGAGATAAAAAGGCGTATCGAAACGCTGGGAGAGCTGGAACCCTATCTGCCCAGTGTGGGCAATGGGCCCGCCAAGTATTTCCGTTTTCGTAATGCCAGGGGTACCGTCGGCTTCATCACCCCCATCAGCGAGCACTTCTGCTTCCAGTGCAATCGCTTGCGCCTCACCTCTGACGGCAAGCTCCGCCCCTGCCTTATGTCTGACGAGGAAGTCGATTTGAAAGTTCCGCTACGCCGCGGTATCTCTCTGGAGGAACTGAAGAAGTTGATTGAAGAGGCAGTCGCCCGGAAGCCGCTGCAACACAACCTAGTTCAGGAATACACGCCCAAAAAGCGACCCTTTTATCGTGTAGGAGGTTAACCTTGTTCGAGGTCTACACTGACGGGGCTTATAACCCGGTTTTAGACCAGGGTGGCTGGGCAGCCGTTGTGGTTAAAGACGGGCAAAAGCGGCTTTTTTCCGGCACAGTCAAACAAACAACCAATAATCGTATGGAGATTACTGCGGCTTTAGAGGGCATCATCAAGACTCCGCAGGGCGCTGAGGTGACCATATATACCGACAGCCAGTATCTTTTCGGCTGCATGGCTAAGGGATGGAAAAGAAAAGCTAACACTGACCTGTTTGAGAAGCTGGACGCAGCCGTTCGCCAGCGGAAGGTGAAATGGCAATGGATTCGGGGGGATGACGGGAATCCGTTTCATAAGCAGGCGCATAATCGTGCCTGTGCCTTGGCTGGCTTGGATGAAAGAGCGTCACCACCGGGAAAACAGGCAGAGCCCGCCAAAGCCCTTGTTGCCGGAAAGCTGACTCATCTCGATGCTGCGGGACGCCCTAAAATGGTGGATGTTACCGAAAAGCCGGATACCGAGCGAGAAGCTATCGCCAAAGGCAGGGTGGTGATGAAAGCCGCCACCCTCGATTTAATCAAGAAGGGTGCTGTGGCGAAAGGAGAGGTTCTCTCGGTAGCCCAGCTTGCCGGTATTATGGCTACCAAGCAAACGCCTCACCTCATCCCTCTTTGCCATCCACTTCTCATCGGCGAGGTCAAGGTCGACTTCGACTTAGATGAGAAGAACAGCGCCATTGACATTACTGCTACGGTGAAAAGCACGGGGAAGACTGGCGTGGAGATGGAAGCCCTCACCGCTACGGCGGTGGCTGCACTGACCATTTATGATATGTGCAAAGCTGTCGACCGCGGCATGCAGATTGAGAACATTCGACTCGTCAGAAAGAGCGGCGGCAAGAGCGGGACAATAGAGCTTGAGTAAAATTAAAGATTGGTCTATACTACACCATTACCAGCAAGTATAACTCAGGGGGTGTATTATGAAACTGTCATGTCTTCAGGAAAACCTGAATAAAGGACTGAGCATCGTCGGTAGGGCAGTGGCGACCCGCACCACGCTGCCCATAACCAACAATGTTCTCCTCTCCGCCGAGCAATCGCGGCTTAAGCTCGTCGCCACCAATCTGGAGATGGCAATTAGCTGCTGGATTGGCGCCAAGGTGGAAGAGGAGGGTGCTATTACCGTTCCCGCCCGCCTTCTCACCGAGTTTGTCAGTTCCCTGCCCAGCGAAAAGATTGAGATTAGCCTTTCCCCC
>CAZHRL010000115.1:0-4151 GCA_964534815.1 uncultured Dehalococcoidales bacterium
GATATCCCGGTCGGTAACCTCTTTCTTCTTATCTGCCAGAGCCTTAAAGGCGGCGAAGGCGCGGTTGAGGTCTTCTTCCTTCAGGCTGTAGCCCAGTTCTGCCAGCCGTTCTTTAAAAGCATGGCGTCCGCTGAGCTTACCCAATACCAGGCTGCTCGAAGGCACACCCACCTCTCGGGGGTCGATGATTTCAAAGGTGATGGGCATCTTGATGACGCCATCCTGATGTATCCCCGACTCATGCCGGAAAGCGTTAGCGCCAACAATCGCCTTATTGGGTTGCACCGTAAAGCCCGTCAGCTCACTGACCAAGCGACTGGTCTTATAAATTTGCTTCGTCTGGATATTAGTCGTCAGGTTGAAGAAGTCCTTGCGGGTCCTGATTGCCATGACGATTTCCTCGAGCGAGGCATTGCCGGCTCTCTCCCCGATGCCATTGATGGTGCACTCCACCTGCCTGGCTCCCCGCTTGATGGCTTCCAGGCTGTTGGCAACAGCCAGACCCAGGTCATTGTGGCAGTGCACGCTGACGATAACCTTTTCAATGCCACGAACATTCTTAAAAATCCCCTCGATTAGACCGCCAAACTCTTCGGGGATAGCGTAGCCCACGGTGTCCGGGATGTTGACCGTGGTGGCACCGGCTTCAATCACCCCTTCCAGAACCTGATACAGATACTTGGGCTCGGTGCGGCTGGCATCCATGGGCGAGAACTCGATATCGCTGGTGTACTTCTTCGCCCGGGCAACCATCTCACAGGACATGCGCAGGACTTCGTCCCGGCTCTTCTTCAAACCGTGCAGGAGATGAATATCTGAAGAGGACAGGAAGACATGAAGTCGTGGGTGCTCCGCCTCTCTGACTGCCTCCCAGGCACGGTCAATATCATCGATATGGGCACGTGCCAGAGCGGCGATGATGGGAGTGCGCACTTCTTTGGCAATGAGACGCACCGCTTCGAAATCGCCCGGCGAGCTGATGGGGAAGCCAGCTTCGATAACATCAACGCCGAGCTTCTCAAGCTGTCGGGCTATGTTCAATTTCTCTTGAATATTGAGTGTGCCGCCGGCTGCCTGCTCCCCATCCCTTAGAGTGGTATCAAAAATAATTACTCTGTCCATAGCCATATCTCCACCCCCGACTGTGCCTAAACGTTTTTTGAACCTATCCCCCTGCCCCCTTCCCTTGCCAAGGGAAGGGGGAGGTTTTTATAAGGGGGCTTCGCCCCCTTCTTCCAACCCCTGAAAACCAAGAGGGACTGCGTCTTCTTCTGGTAACCTCTACCAGAAGCATTAACAGGGCTTGCCTCTACTAAGAACTCTCCTTACCTATTTCTTCAGCCAGGGCATCATGGCGCGCAGCTTCGCCCCTACTTCCTCGATAAGGTGCTCTTCATCCATTCTCTTCAGGGCATTGAAGACAGGGCGGTTTGCCTGACCTTCGAGTATCCATTCTCTGGCAAAGGTGCCATCCTGAATCTCAGCCAGGATTTCTTCCATCTCCTCCCTGACCATCTCGTTGATAACCCGGGGCCCGCGGGTATAATCGCCATACTCCGCCGTATCGCTGACCGAGTTGCGCATATAAGCCAGACCGCCCTTGTAGATAAGGTCGACAATCAGCTTGAGCTCATGCAAGCACTCAAAGTAGGCTATCTCCGGCTGATAGCCAGCGTCAACGAGCGTTTCAAAAGCAGCTTTTATCAGCGCTGCTGTGCCGCCACACAGGACCACCTGCTCCCCAAAGAGGTCGGTTTCGGTTTCTTCCAGGAAGGTGGTTTCAATGATTCCCGCTCGGCTGCAGCCGATGCCCTTGCCATAGGCAAGTGCCAGTTCCTTTGCCTTACCGGTAGCATCCTGATGCACTGCAATGAGAGCCGGTGTGCCGATGCCCTCGGTATAAGTCTGCCGCAGCAGGGGGCCGGGTCCCTTGGGGGCAATCATGGTAACATCAACCTCAGCGGGCGGGGTAATCTGCCCGTAATGGATGTTGAAGCCGTGGGCAAACATGAGCATCTTGCCCGGGGTCAGTCCCGCTTCGATGGATTCGCGATAAATCTTTGGCTGGAGAATATCGGGAAGGAGAATCATGATAATATCAGCCTTCTGGGCGACTTCAGCCGTGTTAGAAACCTCGAAGCCAGCCGCCTTGGCATTATTCCAGCCGGGGCTTCCCCCAGCTTCCGCTACAATAACCTGGCAGCCGCTATCCCTGAGGTTTTGAGCATGAGCATGTCCCTGGCTGCCATAGCCCACAACTCCAATCACCTTCCCTTTAAGTAGAGATAAGTCGCAATCCTGGTCATAGTGGATTTTAGCCATAATTCTAACCTCCTTTATTATTTGAGGTTGTTTATGTCATTGCGAGGGGCATAGCCCCGAAGCAATCCCAGGGATTGCCGCGCTTCGCTCGCAATGACGGAATTACTGAACAACCTCTATTTGATTAGGATGACTTTTCCTTCGTTGGCAATGAGCTGCTGCCTCCCCGGGTCATGGCAATACGACCGGTTCTGGCTATCTCCTTGATGCTGAAACTACGCAGCAGGTTGATTAAAGAATCAATCTTATCTTCGTCGCCGGTAACCTCAATAGTTAGCGAATCGACAGCGACATCCACGATATTGGCACGGAAGATATCGACCATCTGAATAATCTCACTCCTTGTGGAAGAAGTGGCGTTTACCTTAACCAGCGCCAGCTCCCGCGCCACTATTTCACTCTCAGAGATATCAGAAACTTTAACGACATTTATCAGTTTAGCCAGATGTTTTCTGACCTGCTCTACCTGGGTTGTGGCTCCATCAACAGTGATGGTGGCACGTGAGAGATGAGGCACTTCGCTGTGCCCCACCACGATGCTATCGATGTTAAAGCCTCGCTTGCGAAAAAGGCTGGCTATCCGGTTGAGCACTCCGGGCTTGTCTTCTACCAGAGCGACTATGGTGTGCTTCGTCGCGGCCATGCTGCCACCTCCCTCTGCGGTGCCTCCAGAAGTTCCGCTAAAGAACCCCCGGGCAGAATCATAGGATAAACGTTCTCTTCCGGTTCAATTTTGAAATCGATTAAGAAAGGACCCGGGTCTGCCATCGCCTTCTCAAGGGCGGGGATTACCTCTATCTTCCTGGTTACCCGCACTCCGGGAATGCCATAGGCTTCCGCAATCTTGACAAAGTCTGGACCCCATAGCGGCGTAGCCACATATCGCTTGCTGAAGAATAGCTCCTGCCACTGACGCACCATCCCCAGATAGCCGTTGTTGAGAATGGCTATCTTGACCGTAATATTATCCTGAACGATGGTGGCTAACTCGTGCATGGTCATCTGAAAGCTGCCATCGCCATCAATCACCCAGACAGTGGCATCGGGTTTGCCCACTTTGGCGCCAATGGCGGCGGGTAATCCGTAACCCATCGTCCCCAAGCCACCGGATGAAATCAGGGTGTTAGGCTTATCATACCAGTAATGCTGCGCTGCCCACATCTGGTTCTGTCCCACACCGGTCACGATGATCGCCTCACCATGGGTTACTTCATATATCTGACGCACCACATACTGGGGCAGAAGCTCGTCAGTGTTTCTGATATGCAGCGAAGGGTGTTCCTCCCGCCACGTATCAATCTGACGCAGCCAGTCACCGCGCGTGTTCGAATTAACCAGCTTGTTAAGCTCAGTAAGAACAGTCTTGGCATCGCCGACGATAGGCACATCGACGCGCACATTCTTGCCGATTTCGGCCGGGTCAATATCGATGTGGATAATCTTGGCATGGGGAGCAAAGGCGCTAAACTTGCCCGTGGCTCTGTCATCAAACCTCATGCCGATAGCAATAACGAGGTCGGAGGCATTGACCGTCATATTAGCATAAGCCAAACCATGCATCCCCATCATGCCCAGGCTGAGCACATGACTCTCCGGAAAAGAACTGATGCCGAGGAGAGTGGTCACCACCGGTATTTGCGCCTTCTCGGCAAGCTCCCTAAGCTCAGCGTAAGCGCCTGAGATAATCACGCCGTGACCAGCAATAATAACCGGTCGCTGGGACTCATTGATAGACCGGGCAGCCAGCTTAATCTGCGCCGGATGCCCTTTGAGAGTCGGTTTGTAGCCCGGCAAATCCACCTTGGTGGGATAATGAAACTCAGCCTGAC
>CAZHRL010000116.1:0-4139 GCA_964534815.1 uncultured Dehalococcoidales bacterium
ACTCAATCTAAACCGAGTGCCCATGCGCCGACAGGAACCAAAAAAACGGGGCAAGAACTTTGAAGAAGTCGCCCTGGGTTACAGCCTGGGGCAGGCTAAGGAAGAGGCGGGGCGCTGCATCCAGTGCCCCAAGCGCCCCTGTGTTGGGGGTTGCCCGGTGAATGTTGACATCCCCGAATTCATCGAGGCGCTGCGCAAAGGGGACATGCCAGAAGCAGTCAGGATACTGAAAAGCAAGAATGCCCTGCCCGGCATTTGCGGGCGCGTTTGCCCCCAGGAGACCCAGTGCGAGGAGGTCTGCACCCTGGCGAAAAAGGGCGCACCGGTCGCTATCGGGCGACTGGAACGGTTTGTTGCTGACTGGGAGCAGGCTAATAAGGGAGCGACAAACCCGGCGCCAATCAACCCCAAGCCGAGCGGCAAAAAAGTGGCAGTGGTTGGCTCGGGACCTGCCGGACTCACTGCTGCCGCCGATTTAGCCAAGATGGGGCACGAGGTTACCATCTTTGAGGCGCTACATACCGCCGGCGGTGTGCTCATGTACGGCATTCCCGAATTCAGATTGCCCAAAGCCGTTGTCCAGGGAGAGGTCGATTACGTTACCTCATTAGGAGTAAAGCTCGAACTGAACTCAGTAGTTGGTAAGCTGATAACCATAGATGAGCTGCTGGAAAATGGCTACGACGCCGTTTTCCTGGGCACCGGCGCTGGCTTACCCATGTTCCTGAACATCCCCGGCGAGAACCTCAACGGCATCTATTCCGCCAACGAGTTCCTGACCAGGGTCAACCTGATGAAAGCCTACAAGTTCCCGGAATATGATACCCCGGTTAAAATTGGCAAACATGTTGCCGTGATTGGCGGCGGTAATGTCGCTATGGACTCGGCGCGGTGCGCACTGCGGCTGGGCGCAGACAAAGTGTATATCGTCTACCGTCGGTCGGAGGCAGAGATACCCGCCCGCCGTGAAGAGGTGGAAAATGCTCAAGAGGAAGGTATTGAGTTCAAACTGTTGACCAACCCCAAGCGCTTTCTGGGCAACGACCAGAACTGGGTGGTGGGCATGGAGTGCTACGAAATGGAGCTGGGCGAGCCTGATGAGAGCGGCAGGCGCCGCCCCGTTGTCAAGCCAGGTAGCGAGTTCATTATCGATTGCGATGTGGTCATCGTCGCTCTGGGTACCACACCCAACCCCCTCATCGCCCAGACGACCAAGGGACTGGAAACAACCAAGCACGGCACAGTCGTGGCGGACGAGACTACCGGCAAGACGGTGAAGCCGAAGGTCTGGGCTGGGGGTGATATTGTTACCGGTGCGGCGACTGTCATCAGCGCTATGGGGGCGGGCAAGCGCGCTGCCGCGGACATGGATAAATACCTCAGGGAGACTTAAGGGCTAATTATCGAAGACATAACTTTTCTTTAAGGCATCTAAGAGGGGTTAAAAGCCCCTCTTTTTGTTTTATTTGATTTGGACATTTTTAGCCTCAAATTATTAATTCTAATTTTGGGGAAACGAATCGAGGCTAATTGAGCGTGGGATTCGTTTTTAACGTTATGTAAAGATGGTGACCTTCCCCCTGGCCCCCTTCCCTTGGGGATTGGTGAAGGGAAGGGGGTGAATTTTAGAGAGGGGCTGCGCCCCTCTTCTTATATTTCCCCCTCTCCTTTGGAGGAGCTAAGACTTAGGAGAAGAAACCTGTGGCTCATTCTCTAGCACCAATGATTCCACTTTAATTAATGGTTGAAACGTGGTTGGGTGAATGACGTAACTGATACCAGACGGCAGCACAGCTTTAACCCCTTTTTCTATTTCAAGTGTCGAGAAATCCAAGTGAAAAGCACTAACTTGCAAATTTATCATAGCTAACCTCCTAACTGGCAGACACCCAGCCCGATTGAATGACAGCTCCATCTACTCTCACTGGAAGGCCAGGGATAAGAGTTCTGGGTTGTGCTTGCCGTCCCTGAATAAGCCCGGTAAGAATCTTCTCTGGAAGTTCAGAAGCCTGAGTAAATTTGATCTTAGCTAGGTATACGTGAGAACTATCCGTTGTCTCTATAAAACCGCCCTTCAATGTTAGTTCGCTGTCCAGCTGAGTACCAAGAACGCCCCTAATGTTAAATTGGGAGTTGAGCTGTAACTCGCTTGCGTAATCTTCGTAAATGCTCCACATAATGACGTCTTCTTCGTTAGTTGCATCTTTTATATCAAGTCCTATGTCATGAGCCTCGCCTCGATTGATAGCGTGGAGATGAGAATAAAGTTTCCTGGTCAATTTGTCTATAATATCGTTTACCCTTGTCTCTTCCTTGACGATGTCGATATGCAAGCCCAACAACTTCTTGGAGACCTCACGAATCTGAATGTACGTTCTGTGTACGTTACCCAGTGCTATTGGGCTTATGTCTTTGGTCAAAGTTTGGAGAATAGAGACAAGGTTTGAGCTCCCTTCAATTCCAATACTCTCCTTTGCCATTTCGACAAAGGCAGTAACCTCTTCTACACTTATTCCCAGTACAGATTGTGGATTATTTGGGTCCCGTGGGCAGAATTGATTTGCTGTTGTAGGGTCAACTGGGCTCAATTCGGCTGACGGTGACATTACTATCTCGTCAGCTCCAAGTGCAATGAGCGTGCCAGCACTGTGAGCCCTAAACGGTACTAGCACCTCCATCCTTTCAGCATGACTGCGAATGGCATTGACTAATGGCCAAGGAACGTTCATGTCGCCACCACGCGTATATAACCACACATCGATTTGTCGTGCTCCACCAAATTTGCGAAGTAATTCGTGGAAGACAGGCAAATGGTCTTGTGCAAGCCCTGTGTTGATTCCATGAATCGGCGTATCGCTGATTCGGTCAGAGTGACACAGAGCGATAACTCTGCTATGTCTCATCTTCTCCAGCTCTAGAAATTTCTCTTTGCGCTCGGCAAAACTCAAGGTTACGCACCACCTTTGCGACAGTATCCGTCAGCTACAGTCATTTACTGATAGCTATTATCACAACGTTATTATAGCACACTGAGTCAATGGCTTATTGTCAACTTAGCCCACAGTTAATTATAACTCTAAATCAGACGTTTTACAACCAGCTTTTTACATAATATTATGTCACTCCTCTCCTTTGAAGGAGAGGGGGTCAGGGGGTGAGGTGAAAAGAAAACTTCTAACCCATGATTTTTGAAATGAGGTTTTGCTTCCCCACCGGTTGCCACTTTCCCCGGGAGAAGAGCCTGGGGAACAGGGCTTTGCGCGCTTCTTCTATGGCAAAAATGCTGCCCCCCACCATGAGGGCGATTCCCCACCTCTCAATACTCAGCGGCACTGTGCCAAAGGCAATCTGCAGGAAGGGCAGATAAACCACAGCCATCTGCAGCAGGATGGCAACGGAAATGCTCCCGATGAGCCACCGATTGCGGAAGAACCCCAGCTTGAAGACAGTGTACTCATCAGAGCGAGCATTGAAGGCACGGAACCACTCGAAGGTGACAAAGGAGCAAAAGGCAAGGGTGCGCGCTTCTGCCAGGCTCATTCTCGGCTCTGCCCAGCGGAAAATCAGGAAGACACCAACACCCATCAAGGCAGCCATGAAGCCGATACGAAGGAGCAGCCCGGGGAAGACCAGACCCACCTCTGGATGGCGAGGCGGCTGCTTCAGCTCATCGCCAACCTTGGGCTCCAGTCCCAGGGGAACGCCCACAGCCGTATCCGTAAGCAGGTTGTTCCAGATGATTTGCACCGGCAGCAGCGGCGCCTGACCAACAAAGAAGATGGTCAGTAAAAGTGCCAGCAGTTCCCCCAGGTTGGTGCTCAGCAGGAAAAAGAGAACATTGCGCAACCGATTGAAAATGACCCTCCCCTCCTCCACTGCCGCCACCACTGAACTGAAGTTATCGTCCACCAGCACCATATCCGAGCTTTCTTTCGCCACATCTGTCCCGGTGATGCCCATGGCAATGCCGATATTGGCTGCTTTGAGGGCTGGAGCGTCGTTAACGCCATCGCCCGTCATAGCCACAACGTGCCCGCGGCTCTTCAGGGCATTTACTATCCTCAGTTTGTGCAGCGGCTCAATGCGGGCGAAGACAGAGATATTCTCTATCTCTCGGGCTAATTCTTCGTCGCTCATCT
>CAZHRL010000117.1:0-4138 GCA_964534815.1 uncultured Dehalococcoidales bacterium
TCCCCTTTCCTCGACCTATCTGGCTCTATCGCCTTCATCACCCCGGGACGAGCCGTGGACATCTGCACCCTGGAGTTCTGGGTAATGATGCTCGCCATGATGTTGCCACCTAACGCGGGACGGGTCTGCATTAAGATGCCGATACGCTCTTTATCGCCCCGCTTAAAATCAACAATATCCAGTCCGGTGCAATCAGCGGTCAAGCCGGATTTTGAGGCGTAAGCCACTCTGGGACCCAGTTCCCTGCCCAGCGGTGTGGCACTGAAGAGCATCATCTGCGGACTGTATTTCTCAACCAACTGAGTGATTGCCCTGGCATAGGGCATGGGCAGGAAATGTTCCAGTAAATCGTGCTCGGCAAGGTAAACCTTATCTGCCCCACAGGCAATCAATTCCTGGGCTAACTTCTTCACATCCTTGCCCACCAGCACCGCCCCCACCTTTTCCCCAAACGGCTCAGCCAACTCCCTGGCTTTACCCAATAGCTCGAAGGAAGCGGGGTGTAACTCGCCGCCTTCTTGCTCAGCATACACCCAGACATCGCCCTGATACTCGCTCTGCTTACCTTCAGGGAGTTTGTATTTGGACTTCTCCACTTCCTGCTTAGCTTCAGCTTTATGGACGAGTGCCTCTTTGAGCAGCGCCACCAGCTTGTTCATATCAGTCATAAAAACCGTATTTCTCTGGATGGCTTCCTTGGGCGAGAAGATTCTCACCACGTTCGTCCTCGAACCAGTCAGGCCGATAAGCGACTTATCGGCCTTAACGGCGTCAGCATCCCACACGTAGAGCTTCTGGGCATAAGCCCACCTGGTTCTGCCGAACGCAGGATACAGCGGCAGCGTCCATTCAGTAACAGTAACCAGACAGGGATAATTCCTGGCTGCCACAGTTTCTTTCCCTCGCCTCGTTATTCTGTCCACCCTCAATCTGCCATTATCAAAGCCGAAGGAGGTAGCGTAAGCGATATGGACAATACCGAGTTCTTCGGCAACCTGTGCCGGCACCTGAGCGGTATCACCATCAACCGACTGCATGCCGGAGACAATGATATAGTTCTTATCGCCCTGGAAGAGCTCTTTTTCAATTTTCCTGATTGCCTGAGCCAGGGGGTAAGCGGTGGCTGCCGTGTCAGCACCACCCAGCCTTCTATCTGTGAGCAGAACACCGACATCCACGCCGATGGATAAAGCGTATCTCAGGACCTCTTCAGCAAAGGGGGGACCCATGGTCAGGGCGACCGTCGTCCCTTTCTGCTTCTCCCTCATCCTCAGCGCGAAGGCTATTGCCTGCTTGTCCAGCTCATTACAGACATTCTCTAACAAAGCCCTCTTCAGCGTGCCCTTCTCCCAGTCCCATGCCTCTTTCGGGATGTGTTTGATGTCGGGCACCTGCTTCACCAAGATTATATAGTTCATGCTCCCTTATACTCCCCGGACACAAAATTTTTGAGCAAACTTTTTAATTTTACCGTAAAATCCGTCTTTCTGGCAAATTATTTGCCCCAGCTAGCTTCAGCGTGTTAAGCTAAGAAGATAAAGCACTCTCATGAGAATACTGATAACCAATGATGACGGCATAACGGCTCAGGGGCTGTGGATATTAGCCAGAGAGTTGAAGAAAGTTGCCCGCGTAACTGTGGTGGCACCTGATAGAGAGCAGAGCGCTATCGGCACAGCAGTTACCTTACGCCAGCCGCTGAGAGTACAGAAAGTAACGCCGCTGGTGCCTGATATCGAAGCCTATTCCGTGGAAGGCACGCCGGGCGATAGTGCCATATTGGCTTTGAATAAGCTGGCCGAAGGTAGAGTTGACATCGTCGTCTCCGGCATAAACCACGGGCTTAATCTGGGCGATGATGTTCTTATCTCGGGCACAGTGAGCGGCGCTCTACAGGGCTACCTGCGCGGCTTCCCGGCTATCGCTGTCTCACTCGCTGAAGCGGAGAGCCACTACCAGGAAAATGCTGCCAGATTAGCAGCACTGCTTGCCAGGAAAATCGATGCTAAAGTCCTGCCGGCAAACATTTTCCTCAACGTCAATCTGCCCAGCCTGCCTTTAGAAAAAATCAAGGGGATAAAATCCACCCGTTTAGCCCATAAAACCCACATTAACGCTGTCGCGGAAGGGCACGATGGCAAGCAAGAATACTACTTCCTGGTACGCCAGCAGCTCAAGAACGACCCGGATAGGAAAACGGATATCTGGGCAGTGGAACACGACTACATCTCTATCACACCTCTATACATCAATTTAAGCAACAAGCCAGCGCCAATAACCGCTGAGTTCTGCGCTGAGCTTTTTCGAGAGCTACAGGCAAGCGACTAAACAAGGTAGAGAAGTAGGCATTTGTTTTGACACTAAAAACAGAAAAATTTAGGGAAACAATTCGAGGCTGGGTGAGCGTGAATTGTTTTTAGAGTTATGTAAAGAGGCGACCCTTTCCCCCTACCCCCTTCCCCTCGCTGGGGGAAAGGGGGAAATATTTTTGTATAAGGGGGCGGCGCCCCCTTCTGACAACCCTGCTCTCAGGCAAGCACCAACCATAGCCGAGCAGAACCCGGCAAATAAGAGGTCGTTTAGCAACTCAGAAGACAGAAGACCGAATGCGTCATTGCGAGTGTAGCGAAGCAATCTCTGAATCAGACACAGGTTATCGGTCGAGATTGCTTCGCCCTTCAAAAGAAGGACTCGCAATGACGGGGCGTGATGATGTTTGTAAACAATCTCAAATAAGACTATTGACAGAAAGTAAATTCTAAGCTATAGTGTTAATAACTTTAACAACTGAATATCGCCCAAAGGCTGAGAACAAGACTAGTAGGCTTCCAGCGAGGCACAGAGAGTCGGGGAAGGTGAGAGCCGATGCCGGCGCAGAAGACTGAATGGACTTGGGAGCCGCAAACCGAAAGTTCTTCACTTATGAAGGGCAAGTAGGCTTTGACGCAGGGGAAGCGTGAGCGAATCCCAGGGTATCGTCCTTCACCTGTGAAGGACCGTACCTGATAGAGATGATGGACTCTTTGGCATTGGTAGGAGTCCATCAAGAAGGGTGGCACCGCGGAAGAGAGCCTTCTGCCCCTTTGGCAGAAGGCTTTTTTGTTTTTATGCGAGGAGAAAGAGATGTATTACCCAACCTTAGATGAAGTGCGCCGACTGAAAAAGCAGGGCAACCTGGTGCCTATTTACTGTGAGATTATGGCTGACCTGGAAACGCCCGTCTCAGCCTATCTCAAGATAGCGCGCGGCAACTACTCCTTCCTGTTGGAGAGTGTTGAGGGCGGGGAAAGGCTGGGTCGCTATAGCTTCATCGGCACTGAGCCTTCCTTCGTCATCAAAACGGGAAAGGAGAATCCCGTTGACCCGCTTACTTTGATAGAAAAGGAGTTCAGCCGGTTCCGCCTGATACCGGTCGCCGACCTGCCCCGCTTCCACGGTGGTATGGTCGGCTATCTGAGCTATGAAGTCGCCCGCTATTTCGAGAGACTACCATCTCCTGAACTCGACCCGCTGGGGCTTCCCGAAGCCATGCTTATGATGGTGGATACCCTGCTGGTCTTCGACCATCTGACGCACAAAATCAAGGTCGTCTCCCATGCCCACCTTGATGGCGATGTCGAGACCGCCTATATTCAGGCAATCGGCAAGATTGAACAACTTCTGGACAGGCTGGGGCAGCCGGTTCCTCCTGAGCTGCCACCGAAAGCTCTGCCACCCGCGGCTCAAATATCATCAAACCTCTCCAAAACAGAGTTCGAGTCCATAGTGGCTAAAGCCAAGGAATACATCTATGCCGGCGATATCATCCAGGCTGTCCTTTCCCTGCGGCTCGCCAAGCCGACCAATGCCAGCCCCTTCGCTATATATCGAGCACTGCGCTCCATCAACCCCTCGCCCTACATGTATCACCTCCACCTGGGCGACTTCCATATCATCGGCGCCTCCCCTGAGCTTCTGGTGCGTGTGGAGGACGGCGTGGTGTCTAACCACCCTATCGCCGGCACCAGACCGCGAGGCGAGGACTACGCCCAGGATAAGGCTCTGGAGGAGGAACTCAAGAATGACGAAAAGGAGCGTGCCGAGCATATTATGCTCGTTGACCTGGGGCGCAACGACATCGGGAGAATCAGCGAGCCGG
>CAZHRL010000118.1:0-4135 GCA_964534815.1 uncultured Dehalococcoidales bacterium
TCCGGGGGTATGCCGCAGCCGGTATCCTGGATGCTTACCTTGACAAAACCGTCGTTGCTCAGCGCCATGTGTATTGTCAGCTCGCCGCCGTCGGACATTGCCTGAATGGCATTGACCGCCAGGTTGATGAAGACCTGCTCAAGCTGACTGAAATCTCCTTTTACCAGCGGCAGCGCTGGCGCCTCATCTCGGATGACCTTAACCTTTTTCAACTCAGCCTGATGCCCTACCAGGGCTATCACCTGGTCAATGACGCTATTAATGGAGATTGGCTTTAACGTGGGCGTAGATTGTCGGGCGAAGTCGAGTAGACTGCGCACCAGCTTCGCAGAATGGCTGAGTGCTGTCTCCATTTTGGAGAGGGTGTCGATTGTCTCCTCCTTGTTAAAGGAATCGCTGGTAAGTTTCTTCTTGAGAAGTTGGGTGTAGACCAGAACGCCGGCTAAAGGGTTATTTACTTCGTGGGCAATAGCGGCAGAGAGTTGCCCTAGAGCATTCATCTTCTCTACCTGTATCAGCTGCTTCTGAGTTTTTCCCAGACGCTCAATATAGCTGTTCAACGTTTCATTAAGAGCCATTATCTCCTGGTACGCTTCCATCTGGCGCTCAAAGTAGTTTAATGAAGTGGCGACCAACCCGCTAACAAGGAAGGGGAAAGCAAGAAAAACAAATGACCTTACTAAGGTATAAGGCTCCAAAGATAAGGGTAGGGCATGCGGCACAAGAATGCCTACAAAGGCGATACTGCTGACTATTGCCCCGCGTAGACGGTAGACAATGGCAGCATAGATTAAGGGGGGGAAGAGGAAAATAACATAGACATCATAGAAAACGGGGAAAATAACGTAAGTGAAGTAAATAAAGGCTGCGAGCATAAAAACAATTACCCAGAAGTGGGGGCTTTTCAGACCGTTGGTGGCTTTAGCCTTTACCAGCCAGTCGATTATTCGAAACTGGGTAATTTCTTTTTCAGGCAGATTTTTCCCCGCGGAGGTTTCGCTCATATTTGGCCTTGAATCTAACACTTTTAATTTGTCCCCTATTATACCTCATGGTATAACATAAGGTGAAGCGGTAGTTTCCTCAAATAAAAAGGGGCTGGGGTCAAAGACCCCAGCCCCCGATGGTTAGGCAATAACCTATTTTCTATCCTTAATTAGGGTTTCCACAACGGACGGGTCGGCGAGAGTGGTGGTGTCGCCGAGGTTTTCAATGTTGCCCGCCGCAATCTTGACGAGGATGCGGCGCATAATCTTGCCGCTGCGGGTCTTGGGCAGGGCATCAGCGAACTGGATTTTATCTGGCGTAGCAATGGGACCAATCGTCTTGCGGACATGCTCCCTCAGCTCTTTCTCCAGCGCTTCGCTCCGCTCCACACCAGACTTCAGGGTGACATAGGCGTAAATACCCTCACCTTTTATTTCGTGGGGGATGGAAACTACGGCAGCCTCAGCCACTTTGTGATGGGAAACCAGGGCGCTTTCTATCTCTGCCGTGCCGAGGCGATGCCCGGAGACCTTAATGACGTCATCGATGCGTCCCATCAGCCAGTAGTAGCCGTCTTCGTCGCGACGGGCACCGTCACTGGTGAAGTAGTATCCTGGGAAGCGGGTGAAATAGGTTTCCTTGAACCGCTGCGGGTCGCCCCAGACAGTGCGCATCATGCCGGGCCAGGGTCTCCTGATGCAAAGATAGCCACCCTCGTTAACGCCAGCCTCGCTGCCGTCTTCCCTCAGGATGATTGGCTCAACACCGGGAAAGGGGAGGGTAGCTGACCCGGGCTTGGTGGGAATGGCGCCGGGCAGCGGGGTAATCAGGATGCCGCCGGTCTCGGTCTGCCACCAGGTATCCACAATGGGGCACATCTCCCTGCCGATGACCCGGTGGTACCACATCCAGGCTTCAGGGTTGATGGGCTCTCCTACGCTGCCCAGAAGTCTCAGGCTGGAGAGGTCGTGCTGACGTGGCCACTCCTCTCCCTCTCTCATCAGCGCCCTGATAGCGGTGGGCGCGGTGTAGAAGACGTCCACCTTAAACTTCTCCACGATTTGCCAGAAGCGGTCGGGCTTGGGATAGGTCGGGACGCCCTCAAACATGACGGTGGTCGCCCCTACGGATAATGGCCCATAGACAATATAGCTGTGCCCGGTAATCCAGCCGATGTCGGCGGTGCACCAGAAGGTATCGTTGTCCTTGATATCGAATATCCACTTCATGGTCTGAAAGGTGTGCAGGAGATAGCCTCCCTGGGTATGCAGGACACCCTTGGGCTTCCCAGTGCTGCCGCTGGTATAGAGAATGAAGAGTGGCGCATCAGCATCCATTATCTCCGGTTCGCAATAGGGTTCGATGTCTTCCGCGCTCATCTCTTCGTGCCACCAGTGGTCTCTGCCTTCCTTCATGTTGATGTCTATACCGAGCCTCTTGACCACAATCGCGGTTTTCACATTCGGGCAGGACTGCAGGGCAGTATCCGCACCATCTTTGCCTCTCACTATCTTGCCACTGCGGTAGTAGCCATCGGCGGTGATGAGCACTTTGGAACCGCAGTCGAGGATTCTGTCGCGCAGTGATTCGGCGCTGAAGCCGCCAAAGACCACGCTGTGGATTGCCCCGATGCGGGCGCAAGCGAGCATAGCGATGGGCAGTTCGGGAATCATGGGCAGGTAGATGGAAACGATGTCTCCTTTCTTTACGCCGAGCTTCTTCAAGACATTGGCAAACTTGCATACCTGATAGTGGAGTTGCTGGTAAGTATATATCTTTACCTCTTCATCCGGCTCTCCCTGCCAGATGATGGCGGCTCGGTTCTTATGCCAGGTTCTGAGGTGGCGGTCAAGGCAGTTGTAGGAGACGTTGATTTTACCACCGATGAAGAACCGTACCTCTGGCTTATCTTTGAAATCGTACTCGACGAACCTGTCCCATTTCCTGTACCAGTCCAGTTGCTCCGCCATCTCACCCCAGAAGCCTTCCGGGTCCGTTACTGACCAATTATAGATGGCTTTGTAGCTTCTGAAGCTGCTGATAGCGGCCTTCTCACGGAAGTCTTCCGGAGAGGTGAATACGCGCTTTTCTTCCATCATAGAGATGATGGCTTTCTCCCGGGCCTCTTTCGCCTTCTCGGCGGGAGCTTTTGCCGGCTCTTTCGTCGCCTCTTTCTTCCCCAGGATTTCTTGGAGCGACTTATCCAGGTCATCCAGCTCAAAGGGCTTGGTGAGGTAGTTCACGGCACCCAGCTTTGTGGCTTTCTCGATGGTCTCCACGGAAGGGTAGGCGGTGATGATGATGGCTTTGACGTTGGGATTATGTGCCTTCGCCTCTTCGAGCAAATCAATGCCATCGCTGCCCCTGAGACGGATGTCTAGGATGATAAGCTGGAAATCCTGCTCCTTGATTTTTCCCAGGGCTTCTTCCCCGCTGGTGCTGATGACCACATGGTAACCATTGCTGGTCAGCCAGTCCCTCAAGGAGTCGCGCACGATGGGCTCATCATCTATGATGAGCACTGCTTGGCTGCTTTTTTGTTTCAATATAGCTACCTCCTTTTACAATTTCTCTGAGCATAAACACGACTTAAGGTGGGAGACCGTTTCTTTTCCTCATCCCCTTGAGGGTTCCTCCCACCTTAAGCTGATACACTCTATGAAAATTTATCTTTGTGTTTCTTCACCAGTTCCCGATTCTAGTATACCTTATTTTACGGGTAGCTTACCAGTCTTCTGGTTCAAGATTTTACTTTTTCTGTTGCTGCCTTGCGGGCTGCTCTCGCTTCCTTCATGGCAGCATAGACGCCGCCGATATTCAGATACCAGATAAAAGCAGCCGGGAACAGGATGATGGGTATGGCGATTGTCAGTGCTACGATAAACTCGAACTGCATCTTAATTTACCTCCTTCCCTCATCTACACCCTCAGTTTAGCATCACCCTGAAAGGTCTGGCTTCCGCTGTGATGCCTAATTTGCCCTTCCCAAAATGCCTAAATTGGCACGCACTGGCAGAGCGGTTTACACTTATTGGGTTTTTGCCTGATTAAGTAAATATGCTTAGCGACTATCTCTGGGGAAAATGGTGGGCAGTAGAGGACTCGAACCTCTGACCTCCTGCGTGTAAAGCAGATGCTCTAACCAACT
>CAZHRL010000119.1:0-4125 GCA_964534815.1 uncultured Dehalococcoidales bacterium
ATATTGACCAGAATGTGGAGCAGGCAGACGGAATCCGGTCCACCGGATACCGCCACGACCAGCTTCTGCTGCTTTGGTATCAGGTTGTGCTCCTGAATAAAACGTAATACCCTGTGCTCTAAAGGTTCTTGAAGCTTTTTCTTCATTGCTAGCCTGTTTTCAGGATAAGCCTGGTGCGGTGGATGGAGCGTGGGTGCCCGGTGAAGCCTAGGGCTATCGCCACCTGCTCCGGTCTCCCCGAGCCGCCGCTATCACAGCGCAGCCTCATGTCAAGGATGCCACAATCAGGGCGCCAGTCAATCAACCGGATGTCCTCAACCAGCGCACGCAGGTCATATTTATGTGGTCCCGTATCCCTCTGGTGCTGCCAGGGCAGTTGCTTTAGGGTGAGCAGTCTCTCAATCGCCGCTTCGACATCTTTCCGCTCCTTTTCCGTCTCCACCTCGACCCGGTACTCAGCAAAGCGCACCTGTGCTTGTAGCGACGGTTGCTCGAGGGCGATGAGCGATACCTGTATGATTTCGGTTCCCGGTGGCAGCTGCCGGCTGACGGCACTGGTGAACCAGTGCGGCGCTACCAGCTTGGTGAAGAGGATGTCCATTAGTTCGGCTTCACTGGTTATGCCCACAGCGAGGGGTGCCGCCAGCGAAATCTGGGGGTGGGGGCTGAATCCTTTGGAGTAAGCCAGCGGTATCGCAGCACGGTGCAGCGCCCTCTGCCAGAGACGCATAATGTCGAGGTGGGAAATGAACTTCACCTCTTCCCCGCGGCGAAACTTGACGCGCAGTCGATGCATAGTTTCAATTTTAGCACAATGCCGACGATAGGAGAATCAAGTGAGCCTTTTAAGATTGTTTTACGAACATCATCACGCCCCGTCATTGCGAGGGGCAAAGCCCCCTCTCCAAGGCGTGGCGAGGGGATTAAGGGGTGAGGTTGGAGCCATATCAGAAGCTTTTCTATCTCGAATAGCCCTGTGTTATAATCGAGATGTTATGAAAATTCTGGGAATCGAGACCTCCTGCGATGAAACGGCGGCGGCGGTGGTGGCAGACGGGGCGAAAATCCTCTCCAATCAGATTGCCTCTCAGGTGGAAATTCACGCTCGCTATGGAGGCGTTGTTCCTGAGGTTGCCTCGAGGCAACACATGCTCGCCATCATCCCTATCGTCGAGCAGGCGCTGGCTCAGGCTAAGGTGACCTGGCGCGATTTAGACGGCATCGCTGTTACTGACGGTCCTGGTCTGGCGGGTTCGCTGCTCGTGGGCGTGAATATGGCTAAGGCGATTTCTTTAGCTCACGGGCTGCCCATCACCGGCGTCAATCACCTCGAGGGGCATGTCTACGCCTGCTGGCTGACGGGTCGCAGCATCGAGTTTCCTCTGGCGTGCCTCATTGCCTCCGGCGGGCATAGCGACCTGGTTCTGATGAGAGGACACGGCGACTATGTGATGCTCGGTCGGACGCGGGACGATGCCTCCGGCGAAGCCTTCGATAAAGCCGCCCGCATACTGGGACTGGGCTATCCCGGCGGTCCCGCCATCGAGAAAGCTGCCCGGAATGGTGTGGCTTCTATCCCCCTGCCCCGTGCTTGGCTTAAAGGCACTGACGACTTCAGCTTCAGCGGACTCAAGACGGCTCTGCTGCGCCTGGTCGAAGGGGGCAAAATAGCCTTAGAACCCGGTCAGGAGAGCAAACTGCCTTCTGCGGCGGACGCTGCTGCCAGCTTTCAGGCGGCGGTGGTGGATGTTCTGGTCACCAAGACAGTGGCCGCTGCCCGAGAGCGTCGGGTAAAGCAGATTCTGCTGGTGGGGGGAGTGGCTGCCAACAAATCTCTGCGCCAGCATCTGGTGGAGGCTTCACCCATCCCGGTGGTGATACCTGAGCCAATATTATGCACGGATAATGCCGCCATGATTGCCGCCTGCGGCTATTACCGTTTTCAGGCGGGCAAGGTGGACGATTTGAGTTTAGACGTGGTGGCTGGCCTCAAGCTGGCTTAGCCCGTTAGCGGAAAGGGCAGCCATGGCACTCACCCTGGGTACAAAAAGTCTGGTAAATGTGCAGCAGCCCCTGCTGCCGCCGCGCCGAGTTGACCAGACTGCGGTTCAGACCAAGCTGTTTTATCATATGCCGCTCCACGGCGTTGGTGGCTAGCTGCGGATAACCGTGGTAAAGAGTCAGGGCTTTGCCGGTCAGTTCCGCTTGTGCCGTTACCCCACCCCAGGCGGAAGTGAAAGGCAGCAGCACATTGACGATAATATCTGACGCTCGCGTCCTGCCGAGGAGGGTTATTCTTCTGGAGCCAGCTTCTAGTGTAACTATCAGCCCGCTCTCCAGTTGCTGGTAGCTCCTCTCAGGAGGGGCTTCTTTCACCAGGTTAATCAGCCCGGCGAGCAGCCCCTTTCCCTTGTAGTGAAGCAGCAGAAGACTCATCGCCAGCAGGCGGCGCACTGGGGAGTTGTTTGGTCTCACTTTGAACAGGTGCCAGTCATTGGGAGACATCACCTGAGTGTTTTCTGAAATAGCCCACAGCCATTCCAGCCTGTCCCGCCATTTTTCGTCTAAATCCCTCTGACTGGTCTGGCATCGGGAGGGGAGCAGTCCGGCCGTGCCTAGCAACAGCGCCTGTAATCGGGCAAGATGCTCTTCCTTGGGTAGTCTGCGGAAAGCAATGGCTTCCAGGGCTTTTAGCGGCAGTCGGCGGGCAAGCTCGCGGAAGGGGAGTTTATTTTTGGTATAGCCCAGAGCTTCCATAATCCCTTGATACAGAGTTTCGCCGGCCTCCATTTGAGCTAGTTCCTTTTGGTATTGGGACACTCTGGCGAAAAACCGTTGCTCTCCGGCGTCATCCAGAAATCTGGCTACGGTGTCTTGAGGCAGGCGCTCCCTAACTTTAGAGCAGGGTAGATTTAGAGCCACAGGAGGCTCCATCTCAAGCCAGTGGTTATGCTGTCTCTTGATATGCTTCTCCAGAGCCAGGACAGGGATGCCTCTTCCCTTGGTTAGACTGGTGGCAGTGTTGTGCCACATCACCACGTGCAGGATTACCCGGTCATAAGCCCGGTCTTGGTGGTGCCGGTGAGACTGCCAGTCGCTGGATTTGACATGAATCTCGACATCTCCCTTGACCAGTCCATTGTGCCTGGAGATAACTGCGTCCCGGAAATCGGCACCGCGGTCGTCGTTGTTCCTTCCCGGGTAGATTATCTCTACCGGTTCGCCCTCCTCTGTTATCAGCTTAGTCCGGTCAGCCAACAGCTGTTGCCAGAGCTTAACCACCTGACTTTCCGTGATGTTGCCACTCATTGTCTTACACGATAGCGTGTATGAATAGTCTAGTAAAAGGCGGTAAGCTGAGACCGCCTCTGTACCATATTCTACACGTTACCGTGTATTCTGTCAAGGCTTTTCTTTAGTCGGGGTGGCGTCATACTTGAAGTTAGCGTGCTCGGCGATGATGGTGAGGAGGGTGGCAGAGGTGCCGCGGGGCTGATACATGCCGGTCTCCCACTCGCTGATGGTTTGTTGGCGGCTGCCCAGCCTCTCCGCCAGTTTGCTCTGGGTCAAGCCCAGATGGTGCCTTAAGGCTTGAATGCGCTGGCTGTCCCATGGCGCTCCCCTGGCTTTAGACTGTTTTCTCATACCCTGATTTTACACGTTTCAGCGTAAACTGGCAACACTGCTGGCAAATAAGTTGAAAAGTAGGTAAAATATGTAGAAAACGAAAGATTGATGGAGAAAAGCAGAGAAATTAGCCTTCAGAGCTGATTGCTGTTGCGCAGGTTGACTGTAAATCAATGCCCGATAAGTTGAGAGAAGCGACCATTCTGCGCTATGATATATTTTTAGCAGTCTCGACGTGGGAGTGCTAACAAGAGATGGATTAAGGAGGGAGAACTAAATGGCGGTTAAGCTGCAACCACTGGCTGACCGACTGGTGGTCAAACCAATCGAGCGTGAGGAAAAGACCAAGGGCGGCATCTTCCTGCCGGATACCGCTAAGGAGAAACCCCAGGAGGGTGAGGTTGTCGCTGTTGGTCCGGGGAGGTTATCCGAAGACGGCAAACGGATACCCCTGGACATTAAGGTGGGCGACATCGTGATTTATGCCAAGTATGGCGG
>CAZHRL010000120.1:0-4123 GCA_964534815.1 uncultured Dehalococcoidales bacterium
GAAGACCCCGACAAAATATAGTATAATGCCTGCGATAAATTTATCAAAAGAGCCCTGAACTTTATGGCAGAAGTCCTTTCGAAAACTGATATCAAGAAACAGCTAACGGATATCTTTCCCCACTATTCCCGAGACAAAAGCGAACTTATCCCCATTCTGCAAGAGGTTCAAGAGAAATACCGCTACCTCCCTGAAGAGGCAATGCAGGAAATCGCCAGGTTCTTGGGAGTTTCGGAAGGCACAATCTACGGAGTAAGCACCTTCTACGCGCAGTTTAAGCTGCATCCCATAGGTAAGAAAGTGGTCAGGATATGCCGCGGCACAGCCTGCCATGTGCGGGGTGGGGCACGCATTTTGAGCGAGATTGAGCGGCGTCTGGGTATCAAACCCGGGGAAACCACAAAAGACATGGAGTATACCCTAGAAACTGTAGCCTGCATTGGCGCCTGTGCCCTGGCACCAAACATAACTATAGAGAAGTCGATCTACGGTCAGTTAACCTCCCAAAAAGTAGCAGAAATCTTCAGTGTTAGAAGTGAAGATAAATAAAGAGTCAAATAACCAGCGTACTATTCTTCTCTGCCATGGGACAGGATGCGTTTCCGGCAAGGCAGTTGAAGTGCGACAGGCCTTGGGGAAGGCGGTAGCTAAGTCTGGCCTTAAAGGAATAAAGATAGATTTCACTGGCTGCCACGGCTTCTGCCAGCAAGGCCCAATTGTAGTTATTGAACCTGAAGGTATTTTCTATACCCGGGTCAGTGCCAGTGATGTCTCCGAGATTGTCACCTCCCATCTAATAAACGGCCAACCAGTGGAGCATCTTTTTTACAGAGAGCCAACTACTGACGAAATCGTACCGCACTATAAAGATATAAACTTCTATGCCAAGCAGCAGCGTATCATACTGCACAACTGTGGCCATATCAATCCAGAAAGAATCGACGATTATATTACAGTTGGTGGTTACCAGTCATTGGGAAAGGTGTTGTTTGAAATGACGCCAGAGCAGGTCATCGATGAGGTGAAGCGCTCTGGATTGCGGGGTAGAGGCGGTGCTGGATTCCCCACGGGAATGAAGTGGGAACTCTGCCGTGCTTCGCCGGGTACCCAGAAGTATATGATATGCAATGCTGACGAAGGCGACCCGGGTGCCTTTATGGACCGCTCCATTCTGGAAGCAGACCCGCATGCTGTTATCGAGGGAATAGTCATTGCTGCTTATGCCATAGGCGCTTCCGAAGGCTACATTTATTGTCGGGCGGAGAAGCCCTTGGCCATAGAGAGAATAAGCATAGCTCTCAAACAAGCTGAGGAACGAGGATTTCTGGGCGATAACATTATGGGTTCTCGCTTCAATTGCAGAATTCACCTTAAAAAGGGAGCCGGAGCTTTTGTTTGTGGTGAAGAGACAGCTTTAATTGCCTCCATCGAGGGCAAACGTGGTATGCCCCGCCCCCGTCCACCCTTCCCTGCCCAGTCCGGTCTCTGGGGCAAACCGAGCAACATCAATAATGTAAAATCTTTAGCCACCATCCCAGTTATCATTGCTAACGGTGCCGACTGGTATGCCCAAATTGGCACTGAGAAAAGTAAAGGTACTGTTGTTTTTGCTCTCACCGGTAAGATTGCCAACAGTGGTTTGGTTGAGGTACCAATGGGTATTCCACTCTGGGAAATCATCTATGACATTGGTGGCGGGATACCCGCAGGCAAGCGTTTCAAAGCCGTTCAGACCGGCGGTCCCTCGGGCGGCTGCTTACCAGTGAAATATCTAGACCGACGGGTCGACTATGAATCCCTAGCTGAGGCTGGTTCGATTATGGGCTCCGGTGGTATGGTAGTCATGGATGAGGACACTTGTATGGTTGACATTGCCCGCTTTTTCCTCTCCTTCACCCAAGCTGAGTCCTGTGGCAAGTGCGTCATATGCCGAGCAGGAACAAAACAGATGCTCAATATACTGGAGAATATCTGCAATGGCAGAGGTAAACTCGAAGACATTGACCTACTTCTGGAGCTCAGCCAGTCAGTCAAAGCTGGCTCACTCTGTGGCTTAGGACAGACCGCACCCAATCCAGTTCTGACCACCATTCGCTATTTTCGAGACGAGTATGAAGAACATATTAAGAGACACCATTGCCGAGCAGCAGTTTGTCATGGGCTAGTCACCGCCCCATGCAGCCACACTTGCCCAGCAGGTATCGATATACCACGTTATCTCCGCCTTATTGCTAAAGGCAAGCCAGGAGCAGCAGTAGCTGTAATCCGTGAGAAAATACCCTTCCCCTCAGTCTGCGGTCTGGTCTGCTTCCATCCGTGTGAGGCTAAATGCCGCCGCAGTCAGCTTGACGAAGCGATTGCTATCCGAATGCTGAAAGGATATGCCGCAAGGCATGACACCGGGGAGTGGAAGGGGAAAATAAAAGTGCCTCCACCCACTGGAAAGCGCATAGCCATTATCGGCTCCGGACCAGCGGGGCTGACTGCTGCCTACTATCTGGCAAGACTGGGGCACTCAGTTACCATTTATGAGGCACTGCCCGAGCCCGGTGGCATGATGCGATTTGGCATCCCAGACTACCGCCTCCCTAAAGATATACTCAAAGCAGAGATAAGAGAGATAGAAAACCTCGGCGTCCAGATAAAGACAAATACCAGAGTTAACTCTTTAGACGAATTGTTCAACCAAGGTTATCATAGTGTTTTTGTTGCGGTCGGGGCGCATAAAGGCATTAACATCGGTGCCGAAGGAGAAAACCATCCCCGGGTAATAGAAGGAGTAAATTTCTGGCGAGATGTGAGCCTGGGTAAGAAGGTAGAATTAGGAGAGAAGGTCGCCGTCATCGGCGGCGGTAACGCCGCCATAGATTCGGCACGAACTGCTCTGCGCCTTGGAGCTAAAGAGGTAACCATCGTCTACCGCCGCACCCGTGCGGAAATGCCAGCCAGCCCCGAGGAGATCGAAGAGGCTCTGGTTGAGGGAATACAGCTTGTTGTTCTGGCAGCGCCTTCCAGGATAATCAGCCATAACAGCAGGGTAAAGCTGGAGTGCCTTCGCATGAAGCTCGGAGCGATAGATGCTAGCGGGCGCCGGCGACCGGAGCCAATCAAAGGCAGCGAATTTACCAGTGAATTTGATACTATCATAGCTGCCATCGGTCAGCGTCCGGAAGTTCCTGCTCAGTTTAATCTCGAAATGGGTCAGGGGAATATCATTAAAGCTGACCAATATACGCTGGCTACATCAGTTAATGGGGTTTTCGCCGGTGGTGATGCTATAACCGGTCCGGCTTCAGTAATTGAGGCAATTGCTGCCGGAAGACAGGCGGCAATCTCGATAGATAGATACTTGGGTGGCAGCGGTGAGATTGACGAGAAACTGGCACCAGAAGAAGAACCACCCCAACCGCTCGAAGAAGCTGGAGAGAAAAGGCGACCACCTATGCCAACTCTCCCAATCGAGCAGCGGATTCACAACTTTAACCAGGTAGAACTTGGCTACAGAGATGAAATGGCTATGGAAGAAGCAGACCGGTGCCTCAGATGTGACCTTGAAGAGCGAGAGTGACAAGGAGAAGCTGTGAGTGTGATATCAGGCGAGAAGATTACCTTAACCATCGATGGCAAGAAGGTTGCAGCCTATAACGCGATGACAGTCCTGGAGACAGCTCAGAGCGCCGGCATCTATATCCCCACCCTCTGCCACCACCCCGACCTCGAACCGTATGGTGGCTGCCGCCTGTGCGTTGTCGAAATCGAAAAGGTGCGCGGGCTGCTCACCTCCTGCACCACCCCAGCCGTTAATGGCATGGTCGTCAAGATAAAGTCGCCCGCGATTGACGATGTGCGCTGCACCGCCCTTGAGTTGATGCTGATTAACCATCCCTGCGAGTGCCTCATCTGCCACCGCCGTGAAAGATGCGGACCCTTTGATATCTGTTTGCGTCAGGTGGCCGTAACCGACCGCTGCGTAACCTGTCCCAAGAATCTGCAATGCGAGTTACAGAAGGTCGTTGACTACCTGGGCGTTCATGAGCTCCGCTTTCCCAGGACAACCAGGGTGTTTTCGGTTGATACCAGTAACCCCTTCTTTGACCTTGACCGAAACAGGTGTATTCTCTGT
>CAZHRL010000121.1:0-4083 GCA_964534815.1 uncultured Dehalococcoidales bacterium
GGGATTTTCAAGCGCGGCGAGCTAACATTCGCTTTAAGGAAGCGGGGAAGAAGGCGGGGGTCTCCCTCAATCCCGGCACGCCTCTAGACACGCTTGACGAGATTCTTCCCGCGGTGGATTTGGTGCTGGTGATGACGGTGAACCCCGGCGCAGGCGGTCAGACTTTTATTGAGTCGATGCTGGACAAAATCGCCCGTTTGCGCGCTATACTGGATAAGGAGGGTCTCCCCGCCGAGCTTGAGGTGGATGGTGGCATCAATGCTGAAACTGCCCCTAAGGTAGTCAAAGCCGGTGCCAGGGTGCTGGTTGCCGGGGCTGCCATTTTTAACTCAAAGATGACGGTAAAAGAGGCTCTGGCGAGGATTAGAGCTAGCCTTGGCTAGGGGAGGTGGCTTTTTGTGTTACCTTGTGCTGGGTGCGGAGGCAGCGGGTGCAGAGATTGAGCCGTTTTGACTTACCATCTATAATAACTGTAGTCGGGTGGATGTTGGGCACCCACTGGCGGTTGGTATGGCGCTTGGAATGGCTTATATTGTGCCCAAACTGGACTGACTTTCCACATAAATCGCATTTCATAGTCGGTTTAGCTTCTCCTTTGACTGATAAAACAGGTTTGGTGTAAGATGTCGTCCATAATAATAGCATAGCCGGAAGTATCTGGCAAGGATGGTGCCAATGACGAAGCAGGTTACTTCTGCCGATGGGCAGGTTTTAAGAGAAATGTTCGCCGCTGCCACCAGCTGGCTGGAGAAAAGCACCGCAGATATCGATGCCTTAAATGTCTTCCCTGTGCCTGATGGTGATACCGGGACTAACATGCTGCTCACCATGCGCTCCTGTATTGAGGAGAGCTATCGTGCTCCTGACCATAGTGCTTCGGCAGTTGCTCAGGCGATGGCAAAGGGGGCGCTCATCGGGGCGCGGGGCAACAGTGGGGTCATTCTTTCGCAGATATGGCGGGGCTTAGCCCACGGTCTGGCGGATATGGAGGAGTTCGGCGGCAGTGACTTTGCCGAGTCCTTAACGGAAGCAGCCAGCCTGGCTTATAAGGGGCTGAGCAACCCGGTAGAAGGGACAATCCTTACCGTAGTTAAGGAAGCCGCTGCTGCCGCCCAGGCGCAGGTTGAGGGCGGCAAGGACGATTTAATCTCAGTTGTCGAGGCAGCTACCAGCGCTGCCAAGGAATCGGTGGCGAATACTCCCAAACTCCTTCGCGTCCTGAGGGAGGCGGGTGTGGTGGATGCGGGGGGACAGGGTCTCTATACCCTCCTTGAGGGCCTCCTGCAATACCTCAAGGGTGAGGTGGAGCAGATGCAGTTCCGCAAGCCCTGGATTATCGCCAGCAGTGTTCCCCGCTCTACCCGGACGCTCCAGGTGGTGGGCGTGGAAGAGATACCCTATGGCTACTGCACCAATTTCCTGCTCAAGGGGGAAGGGCTTGACCCGGAGGAAATCAAAGCAAAGCTGGAGAAAAAGGGACAATCCCTCATTGTGGTCGGTGATGACTCTACCATCAGGGTTCATATCCACACGATGGACCCCGGCAAGATTCTGCATTATGCTGCTCCCCTGGGCACGATGCACGAAATCAGCATCCGCAACATGGATGAGCAGCACAGCGATTTCCTCGAGATGCAGAAAGAAGTGATGCCTGCCGTAGATATCGGCATTGTGGCTGTCGTTTCAGGGGATGGGCTTCGTGATGTTTTCACCAGTCTGGGGACCACAGCCACGGTTGCTGGCGGTCAGACGATGAATCCCAGCACCAAAGACCTGCTTCAGGCGGTGGAGTCGGTGGTTTCCAATAAAGTCATTATCCTGTCGAACAACAAGAATATCATCCTTACCGCGGAACAGGTACAGTCCTTCACTGAGAAGAAAGTCGAGGTTGTGCCCACCGAGACAATTCCACAGGGAGTAGCTGCTTTGTTAGCCTTCGACTTTGAGGCTGATTTTGAGACCAACGTGGAGCTAATGAAAAAGGCAAAGTCGATGGTGAAGTCCATCGAGATTACCCGGGCGGTGCGTTCCACCCGACTCGGCGGGTTGAATATCAGGAAAAAGCAGCTTATCGGCTTTCTGGATGGGGACCTGGTGGCGGTGGGCGATGATGCTCTTGATGTCCTCAATCAGGTATTCGCCAGGATAGACTTGGCTTCAGCCGAAGTGGTTACTATTTACTATGGGGCGGACACCGAGCACGATGAAGCAGAGAAGATTGGCGCCAGTATCCGCGAGCAGAACCCCCAGCTTCAGATTGAAGTGGTGCGGGGTGGCCAGCCTCACTATAACTATATCCTTTCCGTAGAGTAGGCAGCAGGATTTCGGCTATGAGTGTCAAGATTGTTACTGACAGCGTTGCCGATTTACCCTCTGAAGTCGCCAGAGAGCTGGATATCAGCGTAGTGCCCTTGAATGTCCGCTTTGGGGACAGGGTCTACCGGGACGGCATTGATATGACTGTGGAGGAGTTCTACCGCCGGCTGGCTTCTGAGAAAGTCGTCCCAACCACTTCCGTGCCGCCTCCGGCATCCTTCTCCGACACCTATGACCGATTGGCGGAAGAGACAGACCAGATTGTGGCAATTATGGTCACTTCCAGGCTCAGCGCTACCTATGAGGTGGCATTACAGAGCGTTGGCTTGATGAAGAAAAAGTGCCGGGTGGAGGTGGTCGATTCACGGCTGGCGGTGATGGCGCAGGGGCTCGTGGTGATTACGGCAGCGAGGGCAGCCAAGGCTGGAGCCAGCTTGGAGGAGGTGCTGGACATCGTCCATCATAATATGAAACGCGCCGATTTTCGGGCTGCTTTTGATACCCTGGAGTACTTGAAACGGGGCGGTCGCATCGGCGCCGCTCAGGCTCTTCTGGGGTCAGTGCTGAATATCAATCCCATCATTACGATAAAAGATGGCGTGGTTCACCCGGCAGGCAGAGAGCGTTCCCGGACAAAGGCGATAGAAAATTTAGCCAACTTTGTCCTGAGCTATGCCCATATTGAAGAGGTAGCCATCGAGGATGCCCAGACTCCCCAGGATGCTGCCTTGCTTGCCGAACGGATTGGTGCCCGCTTTCCTAAGGAGCGCATCTTTCGTTCCAAGACGAGCCCGGTTATTGGCACTCATACCGGACCTCATAGTCTGCTTGTCTCTGTATTAGGCGATAAGAAGTAACGAGAAGCTCGGGCTTTATGAATGTTGAGTCGCTATACAAGGTTCTTGAACTGGAACAGAAAAAGGGCTACGCCGATTCAGCGGTAATCGGCGGTCTGGACAAATTCCTGCGCAACTGGTCGGGTCAGGCGCTAAATTCAATAACCAACCCCCGGCTTCTCAAGAAATTCCGCAAACTTCATCCAGATAATCTCAATTATGCCTCTTTAACCCGGGAGCAGCGTAAGGAGTGGATAGAGAGCCTGCTCGGCTTCTTAGCTGAGGTGGAGCAGGCGAAGGCTGAGAAGAACGTGGAGGCTGAAGCAAAACCAGCTCCCCTGCCAAAAAAGTCGTCTTCAAAGGTGAAAAAGCAGGCTAAAGCGGTCAGCCTTTCTATTGATTCACCCATCACCATTATCAAGGGCATCAGCACAGGACTTTCTGCCAAGTTTCATAAGCTCGGCGTGAAAACAGTGCGCGACCTGCTTTATTTCTTCCCGCGCCGCCATCTCGACTACAGCCAGCGTAAAACTATCTCTCAGCTTGCGGAGGGAGAAGAAGAGACCATTGTCGCCAATGTGTGGGAGGCTCGCGAGAAGTTTATCGGTGGCAGGCGCAGCACCGAAGCCATTGTGGGTGATGAAACGGGCAATGTCAGGGTGGTCTGGTTTAATAACCCTTATATCGCCAAGAAATTGCTCACAGGCACGCGTGTGGTTCTCAGCGGTCGGGTGAGCCTCTTTCACGGGCGACACGTGTTTGAGTCGCCGGAGTGGGAACTATTGGAAGAGAAGGAGCTGATTCACACCGGGCGGCTGGTGCCTCTTTACCCGCTGACCGAGGGGCTGCACCCCCGCCAGGTAAGAAAGCTGATGAAGTCAGTCGTCGAGCAGTGGGCATGGCGGCTGGAAGACTTTCTGCCTTTGCCGTT
>CAZHRL010000122.1:0-4072 GCA_964534815.1 uncultured Dehalococcoidales bacterium
AAGTAAAGCGGTCTGGAGCATGCTACAAACCGTTATGGCAAACCAGACTCTATCAAAACCAAGCTTTGCGGCGATGGGTGTAATAAGAGGAACCATAATGAAAGCGATGCCTAGCCAGTCAATAAACATACCAAGGATGAAAATGATAAGCATGATGATGGCGAAAACACCCCATGCGCCTCCGGGAGCGGCGAGAATGAAGTTAGAAATCACCTCTCCTCCCCTGAGCCTGAGCAAGACACCAACAAAGCTGAGCGCGCCGATAGCGACAACAGCAATCATGCCCGTAGTTTTGGCGGTTTCCATAGCCACTCTTCTAAAACCAGACCAACTGAGCCCACGACGAAACAGTGCCAGAAGTGTTGCTACAAAGGCACCAACCGCAGATGCTTCCGTAGGCGCCGCCACACCGAGGAAAATAGTGCCCAGAACCGCCAGGACGAGAAAGGCAATGGGGAAGACTGAGGTGAACAGGAGCCAGACTCTTTTGCCCAAGCTGACGGCTGCGGCACCAGCTTCATAATGGGAAGGGGCCAGGGCGGGATTAATGGCGCAGGCGACAAGGATATAGATAAGGTAGAGAAAGGAGAGCAAAAAACCTGGCCCAATGGCGCCCATGAGCAGGGGGCCGACTGATATGTCAGCCGTAGTGCCATAGACGATGAGCATGACGCTGGGCGGGATGAGAATACCGAGTGTCCCGGCGGCACAGATGGCTCCGGTAGACAGTTCCTTATTATAACCGCGTTCCATCATGTGAGGGACGGCAATCATACCCAGCATCACCACGGAGCCAGCGATGATACCGGTACAGGCTGCCAGGGCAGTACCAGTCAGCACCACAACGACGGCTAAATGACCGCGTATCTTATGCAACCAGATTTCAAGAGTCTCAAATAATGCAGTGCCGATACCTGATTGCTCCACCATGATTCCCATGAAGATAAACATGGGGACAGCCACCAGAATATAGTTGGTAAGAACACCAAAGGCCTGTGAGTAAAGGATGTTAAAGATTTTAGCACCGAATGCCAGGAAACCGACGATTAAGGCAGACCCGTAAAGCGAAAACGCCAGTGGAAAGCCGAGGAAAATAGGGATAAGCAGCAGAGAAAACATGAGCAAGACGACGACAGCCGGACTGAATTCAATCATGGCTTACTGCCCCCTTCTGCAGGTTGCATCAGTTCCCTACGGGTGATAATGAAAAAAAGGTTTTTGGTAAACCAGGAGAGTGTTTCCAGTGCCAGTAAGGAAAAACCGTAAGCGACAAGAAAGCGAAAGGGTACCATTGTCGGTTCCCAGTAGCCGAACTGGGAGATTTCGTGCACTTTAAGTGACCAGAAAGCGAAGTGCCAGCCTTGAGAGGTGAAGACGTACATCGCGCCAAAGAGGTAAAGCACAGTAAAGATGAGGTCAACGGTCGCCTGTGCAAAAGGAGAGAACTTGGCATAGAAGATGTCAACTCTGACGTGTGCCTTGTGCAGAAGGACATAGGCTGTGGAAAGAATGAAGAGCACGCCCCCCATCATAATCGTTGTGTCATAAGACCATTTCGTGGGGTTATTGAAGACATATCTCATGATAACTTCAAAAGTCATGGTCAGCATAATTAATACGCCCACCCAGGACACTACTCTGCCCGTCCACTCTGCCAGCCAGTCGATGGCCCGGACTAAGCCTCTAAGTACAATCATAAAAACCCTCCCCTAAGTCTTGAGGTGAAGCCTGCCATTACTACGTGAACCTAATCGGGATGCCCCGACCGGATAGTCAGGGCATCCCGAAGCACTCGAGTAGAGAAACAGGCTATAGCTTGTATTTCAGGAGCATCGGAATATCAGGTTCCGACTGTCTGTAGTATGTACCGTAAGCCTCTGAGAAGGTCATGAGATTATCGTAGACCTGCTTGAAGAACGGGTCCTGAGCGGCATAGCTCCGCCACAGTTTGTCAGCTCCCTGCGCAAGAGTTGCCTGAATCACAAGAGGTTCTTCGAGGAGCTGGACACCGGCCGCCAGAATCTTCGGCGTCGCCTCAACGTTGAGCTGCTCAATCATGACGAAGTTGTAGGCCAGCACCGATTTCTGTACCATTCGGAGAATCTCCTGATAGGAAGCGGGTAGCTTGCCAAAGGCATCCTTGTTAACGTAGAAGCTCCCAAGAGCAGAGGGGGCATGAACGCCCGGATAGTACCAGTATTTGGCAACTTCATGAAGTCCGTACGCCAGGTTAGTGGCGCGGTCAGAAAGCTCGCAGGCATCAAGAACGCCTCTCTGGAGAGCTTCATAGACCTCGCCGGCCGGGGTGCCCACTACTGAAGCGCCAAGGTCAGAAAGGACTTTACCCCAATCGCCGAAGGTACGAATCTTCATACCCTTCAAGTCCGCGACAGTGTTAATTGGCTTCTTCGAATTCAACTCAACTTCGGCGCCGGAAGCAGAGAAGGGGCCAAGGTTAAGGACTTTATCGAAGCCCGGAGTCTTATCAATGAGTTGCTGCGCCAGTTTCATGCCATCGCCGTAGAGATACCATGCCATCCAGACATCCGGCGGGGGACTGAGCGCAAACTCAGTGAAAAGACCAGCGGGGGCACCAAATGCCGCCTTATTATTTATCTCGGTAGTGAGAGCACCTTCGATGGTGCCGGCCTGAACAGCAGCCCACTCGCCGTTCGCGGCGACCACAGAACCGGGTTCAGCAAGGGTGATTTGGAGACCGCCATCAGTCATCGTTTTTACGGTTTCTTCAAGAGCTTTTTTCATGGCCGTGAAGACCGGCTGGATAGTCGGGTTCTTGGACACGATAGTCCATTTGATTACCTTGGTGGGCTGGGCGGGAGCCGGTGCGGGGGCTGGCGCCGGAGCGGGTGCTGGGGCCGGGGCTGGCGCTGGTTTCGGTGCGGGTGCCGGTGCTGGTGCCGGCGCAGGTGCAGGTGCGGGGGCCGGGGCTGGTTTAGGCGCGCAGCTGAGCACCACCAGGCTGACAATCACGAACAGAGCTAACAAACCAATGATAATTTTCCTACTCAATTTTTTCCTCCTGAATATTTTGATTACCCGTGACCGGTGTTTGAATCACACTCTAATATTGCACCACCCCCCTTTCCTTTTGAATTCAAACCGAAGCGCTACAAAATAATACCCTCATTGGAAGTTATTGTCAATAGTCCGTAAGTCTACGTAATTCGGGGCAGTATAAGCCCTTAATTCTGTGACAGACAAAGCGTCCTGACGGTTGCCGTCCGCACCCATTTTTGATTATTCGGCACTGAAGATGTAATATTTAAGGGGTTTGGATTTCTAAACCGGAAAAGAGCCTGCCAACCAATGATTAGCATCGTCATTCCGACCCTGAATGAAGAGCAATACATCACGGATTCCCTTAAATCACTGAAAGAGCAAGACTACACGGGCGACTACGAGGTCATCGTTGTTGACAATGAGAGCCGTGATGGCACGGCGGAAATCGCCCGTGGTCTCGGGGCACGGGTCGTCTGCTGTCGTGAGAGGAACGGCATCGCCCGGGTCAGACATGTGGGCGCTGATGCCGCGCAAGGCGACATCATTGTCCAGGGAGATGCCGACACCGTCTATCCACGCCAGTGGCTCAGCAAAATCGCCCGGGGCTTTGAGTCGCACCCGGAAGCGGTGGCGCTAGCGGGGCGGTTTTTCTACAACCACCCGCCGTGGTGGGCGAAGGTGGAGTATGCCTTCCGGCTTGGCATCAACCAGGTCAGTATCGCGACACTGGGTCGGCCGCTCATCATTTCCGGCGCTACCTTTGCCTTCCGTCGCTCGGCTTTTCAGGCGGTGAAAGGCTACCAGGGGCTGACCTTCTCCGCCGACCAGTACGGTATCTCCAGCCGACTGAACAAGGCCGGGAAAGTCCTGTATGATAAGGACCTGTTTGTCTTCACCTCTCCCCGGCGTGTTGCCCACAAATCGACTCTGGTCCTGCTAATAGATATTTTCACCAATCTCAACCGCTGGCACATTTACCTCTGCAAGCAGTGTTTGAAAAGCGTAAGGAAGTCAGAACATGAGTAAAGAATCCCGATGAGTATTGACAGTC
>CAZHRL010000123.1:0-4026 GCA_964534815.1 uncultured Dehalococcoidales bacterium
CGATACATCGCCATGGGTCCACAGGCGAATATTTGGTCGGCGGAGCCAGCAAACTTAGGCAGGAGGTCAGTCACCCTGCCTTTTCTGCCCAGGCTGCCATCTTCCGTAATATCGACCATCTTTATCTGAGGAGGCAGGAGACGCCGGGGATACCGGTTGGCGTCTGCCGTGCCGTAAAGCAGAATAACAGAGCAGTCTCTTTTTGCCGCTTTCTGGGCTAGAAAGCCTAAGGGTGCAATGCCATTCCCGCCAGCCGCGATTAGTAGTTTTCGGGACGCGGTGTGAAGGGAGAAACCGTTTCCTATCGGGCCAAATAAATTTATGCTATCTTGCGGTTTACGATGGGCTAGCCATCCTGTTCCTTTCCCGTCTTCCAGCACAGCGTAAAATATCGCCAGATAGCCTTTATCGTTTAGCTGGTGAATGCTGAAGGGGCGGGGCAGCAAGCACTCCTCGCCACAACTGACCATGACAAACTGTCCCGGTCTGGCTTCTGAGGCTAACTCAGGGCATTTTAGCCAGATAAGCCCGGTACCTAAGAGCTTGCGGCGTCCAGGTGGGGAGAACTCGCCCCAGAGCCTTTCATTTGATATTACGGTAGCAGTTACCTGCTTCAAGCCGACTCCCTTTTCGTACGGTATTCGTACAGACGTTTGGTGCTGTAGATTTGATTTCCATTAGCCAGTGCGTCCACCACCGCTCGAGCAGTATCCAGCGAGGTAAAGCAGGGGATGCGCTTTTCCGCCGCCGCCCGCCGTATCTGGAAGCCATCTTTGAAGGGAATGCGACCTCCGGTGATGGTGTTGACCACGCCGTTTACTGTATCATTATTGATGATGTCGATGACATTGGGATGGCCTTCGCTCAACTTTTTGCTCACCATTTTCACCGGCAGTCCGATAGCCTCAATCATGGCTGCTGTGCCCTCGGTAGCATAAAGCTTGTAGCCCTGCTGGTGGAGCTTTTTGATAATATGTAATGCTTCCGGTTTATCCCGGTCGGCGAGGCTGAGCAGCAGTGCTCCCTGAGGCGGCAGCATCAGCCCCGCGGCGATGAGTGCTTTGGTGAGCGCGGCGTCGAAGGTATAGTCAATCCCCATCACCTCTCCCGTGGACTTCATCTCCGGGCTGAGGTAGGTGTCCACGCCGGGCAGCTTGGACATGGAGAAGACCGGGGCTTTAATAGCTATCAATTTCTGTTTGGGCCATAGCCCGCTGCTGTACCCCTGCTCTTTCAGGCTCTTGCCGAGCATCACTTTGGTGGCGACCTTGACCATGGGCACACCGGTGACCTTGGACAGGAAGGGAACGGTGCGGCTGGCTCTGGGGTTCACTTCAAAGACGTAGACCTTGGCAGGCTTGCCCTCATTGGAACGCAGAATAACGTATTGGACGTTCATCAAGCCTTTGACGTTAAGCGCCCGCCCGATGCGGATAGCGTAATCAATGATAGCCTCCTCCTCCCGCGGCGTCAGGTTCACGCCGGGATAGACCGTCATGGCGTCGCCGCTGTGCACCCCGGCTCGCTCGATGTGCTCCATGATTCCCGGAATGAACACATCTTCTCCATCGCCGATGGCGTCCACCTCCACCTCTTTACCCTCGATGTACTTATCAATCAGGATGGGGTGCTTGGTGTCCAGTTCTATGGCGGCGCTCATGTAGCGGATAAGCTCGCTGGCGTTGTGCACAATCTCCATGGCTCTCCCGCCGAGAACATAGCTGGGGCGGACAAGCACGGGGTAGCCGATAAGCTGGGCAATGTTGAGCGCCTGGTCTACGGAGGTCACCCCTGAACCCGGTGGCTGGGGGATGCCCAGCTCGCTGAGGAACTTCTCAAAGCGACCGCGGTCGCTGGCGATGTCTATGGCGTCGGCGCTGGAGCCAATTATGGGCATGCCGGCTCGCGACAGCGGCTGCGATAGGTTGATGGCAGTCTGCCCGCCAAACTGGACTATAGAAGCGGGAGGGGTATCTTCTCCCCCCTCGTTTTCCAGTATATCGCGCAGGCTTTCCTCGTCCAGCGCTTCAAAGTAAAGCCGGTCGCTGGTGTCAAAATCTGTGGAGACGGTCTCCGGGTTGGAGTTGACCATGATGGCCTTGTAGCCGGACTCCTGGAGCGCCCAGGCCGAGTGCACACTGCAGTAGTCAAACTCGATGCCCTGCGCGATGCGTATCGGCCCGCTTCCGATGACCACCGCTTTGTCCTCTTTATCTGATGTAGCCTCATTTTCCTGCTCGTAGGTGCTGTAGAAGTAGGGCGTGGCAGCATCGAACTCGGCGGCGCAGGTATCCACCATCTTGTAAACAGGTTTGATATTCCAGTTGTGGCGCAGCTCCCGCACCTGCTCGGGAAGCCGGTCCGCCAGCGTGCCAATCATATCGTCGGAGAAGCCAAGTCGCTTGGCTTCCAGTAGAAGCTCGGGCGTGAGCGATTCGGAGAGAAGCCTTTTTTCCATATCGATGATGTTGATGAGCTTATCGATGAACCATAGGTCAATCCTGGTGCGCTCGGCAATGGCTTCCGGGCTGACGCCTCTTCTCAGCGCCGCCATCATCGCCCATAGCCGCAGGTCGGTCGGCTGCATGGGGTAGTTGTTGATATCGCTGCCGCCGTGCTCCCACTTGGGGTCTTCCCAGAGGAGCGTCTTCTTGCCGAACTCGAGGGAGCGCACCGCCTTCGAGAGGGCAGCTTCAAAGGTGCGGTCTATCGCCATCACCTCACCGGTCGCTTTCATCTGTGTGCCAATCACCCTATCGCCGCTGGCGAACTTATCGAAGGGCCAGCGTGGTATCTTGACCACGATGTAGTCGATTGCTGGCTCGAAGCAAGCCAACGTTTTGCCGGTGATGGCGTTGGGTATCTCATCCAGCCGCTTGCCCACGGCAATCTTGGCTGCTACGCGGGCGATGGGATAGCCCGTGGCTTTGCTGGCGAGGGCAGAGCTGCGGCTGACTCTAGGGTTGACTTCAATAACGTAGTATTTATCACTGTAAGGGTCAAGGGCGAACTGGATGTTGCAGCCGCCTTCGATGCCCAGGGCGCGGATGATGTTCAGGCTGGCGCTGCGCAGCATCTGGTACTCTTTGTTGGTCAGCGTCTGGCTCGGCGCCACCACAATGCTGTCGCCGGTATGGATACCCATCGGGTCGAAGTTCTCCATGTTGCACACGGTGATGCAGTTGTTGGCGCCGTCGCGCATGACCTCGTATTCAATCTCTTTCCAGCCGCCCACCCATTTTTCCAGCAGGCACTGGTGGAAGGGGCTGGTAGCTAGTCCCGTGCCGACGACATGGTCAAAGTCGTCCCAGCTATTGGCGACGCCGCCCCCCGTGCCCCCCAGCGTGTAGAAGGGGCGGACAATGAGCGGCAGCCCCAGTTGCTTCGCTGCGTTTTTCGCTTCTTCGACGCTGCTGACGCTGGCGCTTTCCAGCATAGGTTCGCCGATGCCGGTCAGGAGCTTCTTGAAAAGGTCGCGGTTGGAGGCATTTCTGATGGTCTGCACCGGCGTGCCCAGCGAGCGCACATTGTACTTTTGCAGCACGCCGGCGTCCTCCAGCCACACCGCCAGGTTCAGTCCCGTCTGCCCGGCAAGGGTGGGCAGCAGCCCGTCGGGGCGCTCGCGCTCGATGATGCGGGTAATGACCTCTACCGTCAGAGGCTCGATATAGACAATGTCGGCGATGTCCTCGTCGGTCATAATGGTCGCCGGGTTGGAGTTGACCAGCACCGAGGTCACGCCCTCTTCCCGCAGGGCTTTGCACGCCTGCGTGCCGGCGTAGTCAAACTCCGCCGCCTGCCCGATTATTATCGGTCCCGACCCGATGATTAAGACTTTAGTGGGTTTATTGGTCATGTTTACTTGTCCTTAGTCGTGATAGGTTCTATTTGCTGGCATAATAAAAGAACCGCCTCTTCAAATTGTTTAAGGAACTCTGCCTTGGTGATAATTTCAGACTTTATACTTGGAAATTTATTTAAAGCTACAACGTCTTTGGCTATCTTTACGTTAGGAATTTTATTTAA
>CAZHRL010000124.1:0-4011 GCA_964534815.1 uncultured Dehalococcoidales bacterium
CGGGAAAGAATTTACTTTTACTGTTGGTGAGCAAGAGTTCTATCTCTCTCACGGGTTACAGAATGACCCCAGTCGCTGCCCTGAGTGCCGTGTGACGCGACGCAAATCCCGTCAGAGCGGTGACCCCGCCCAGCCCAGACAGATGTATAACGTCGTCTGTGCCGAGTGCGGTGCTGAAACCACGGTGCCGTTTGAGCCCAGGGGAGACCGCCCGGTTTATTGCCGCGACTGCTTCAGTAAGAGGCAGGGCGCTACCACAGTATAAGGGTTAAACTTAGACCATTCTGCGTCTGGTATAAACACACACTGGTTTAGTTATCCCGGTTATCAATATTTGCCTACTGAGTTGCTGGCGGGGCGAATTTAATCCAGCTTGTGCCAGCAATAAGGGATATCATGAACGTTGGTGTCTGCAAGGTCAGCCTCCGGCTGCCGGAAAATGCTACCCTTAAGGGTAAGCGGCAGATATTGAAGTCCATCACCACTCGCATTGCCAACAAGTTCAACGTTGCCATTGCCGAGGTTGATGACAACGATTTATGGCAGCGGGCAGAGCTGGGGATTTGTTTAGTGAGCAACGACAAGCGCCATGCCAACGAAGTCCTCTCCAGGGTGGTGAACTTCATCATTGACGGTCGCTTTGATGTGGAGATACTCGATTACCAGATTGAGATTCTCACTATTTAATGATGAGAGCCATCGTGGATACTTCGTCCTTCCTGGAAAAGCTTACCGCTCACCCCGAATATAAAGGGCAAATCGTCCACATTGAACACCTGCCACCACGCGAAGCCAGCTATGCAGAATCAGAGGAACCTCTCTCTCCCGACCTGCAACATTGCCTTAAAGAGCATGGCTTGCTACCGCTTTACACCCATCAGGCGGAGGCAGTCAACCTTGCCCGTAAGGGCAGGAATGTCATGGTGGCGACCTCAAGCGCCAGCGGCAAGACCCTGTGCTATAACATCCCCGTGCTGGAGGCGCTTTTAGCAGAGCGGCTCAGCCGTGCCCTTTACCTCTTTCCCACCAAGGCGCTGGCTCAGGACCAGTTACGTAGCCTGCGGGAGCTTTTCCAGCCCGCCCTGTTGCAGACGGGCGAATTCGCCACCTTTGATGGCGATACGCCGCAGGGGGAGCGGGCGGCAATCAAGAGGCAGGCTCGAATTATCCTCACCAATCCAGACATGCTCCACCTGGGCATACTGCCCAATCATCAGGCATGGGCGAGATTTCTGCGCCACCTGCGCTATGTAGTCGTCGATGAAGCGCACACCTATCGCGGCGTCTTTGGCTCGCATGTCGCCTGCGTCTTGCGCCGACTGCGCCGGCTCTGTGACCTTTACGGCGCCAAGCCTCAGTTCATCTGTTCCTCAGCGACCATCGCCAACGCCGGAGAACATGCGGAAAAGCTGGTCGGTCTGCCTTTTGCCGTAGTGAGCAATGACGGCTCTCCTCACGGAAGAAAGGATTTCATCTTCTGGAATCCGCCCATTATTGATGAAGCGAAAGCCACCCGGCGCAGCGCCAACAGTGAAGCGACCGACCTTTTCACTGAGCTGGTGAGCAGCAATATCCGCACTCTCGCCTTTGCTCGCACGCGGCGGCTGACTGAGCTGATATACACTTACTCACGGGAAAGGTTGGCTCTCACCAATCGACTTCTTGACCAGCGCGTCAAGGCTTATCGTGCCGGCTATCTGCCTCAGGAGCGCCGTCAGATAGAGCGGGAACTGTTCCATGGTCAGCTTCTGGGGGTAGTCGCTACCAATGCTCTGGAGCTGGGCGTAGATATCGGTGATTTGGATGCCACGGTGCTTACCGGCTACCCCGGGAGCATTGCCAGCACCTGGCAGCAGGCGGGGAGGAGCGGTCGGCGCAGCGGCGAATCCCTGAGCTTTCTTATTGGCTTGAACAATCCTCTTGACCAGTATTTTATGCGCCACCCCGATTACTTTTTCCAGAAGAACTTTGAGAATGCTCTGGTCAACCCGGCGAACCCCTACATCTTGCGTGCTCATCTTCTCTGTGCTGCCTGGGAGCAGCCTCTAAGCAGCCCTGACGAGAAGTGGTTTGGTTCTACTTTAAGTCAGGAGGTTGCTGAACTGGAAAAGCAGGGCATACTGAAGCAGCGCAACAACCGCTGGTATCTTTCCGCGGCTATCGCCTATCCTGCCCAGAATATCAATATCCGTTCCACCTCTGGAGAGAACTTCGCCATTATCGATACTTCAGCAGACTCTCTACTGGAAACGATAGAAGCTAGCGTTGCCTTCTTCCAGGTGCACCCCGGGGCTATCTACCTTCATCAGGGGGAGTCCTATCTGGTTACCGAGCTTGATTTAGCCAGCCGCACTGCTTATGCCGAACCAACGACCGTCAATTACTACACTCAGACCAAGGAACTCACCGATTTGCATATTGTCAAGCCGCTGCGCAACAGGGACTGCGGCAAGGTGAAGGTGTATCTGGGCGAGGTGGAGGTAACGACGACGGTGGTCGGCTTTAAGCGGAAAGCCCAGTATACCGAAGAGGTAATCGGCGAGGAAGCCCTCGACTTGCCGCCTTACCACTTCCCCACCGTAGCCCTCTGGCTTGATATGCCCGCCGGTGTGGCGAGTCGACTGCTTGATGAGCAACGGGACTTCGCTGGCGGGTTACACGCGGTGGAGCACGCAGCCATCGGCATTCTGCCACTATTTGCTCTCTGCGACCGCAATGATATTGGTGGCGTCTCAATGCCGTTCCACCCTGATACTGGCCGAGCCCAGATATTTATTTATGATGCTTATCCCGGTGGCATCGGCATTGCTGAAAAGGGCTTCGACTTGATTTGGGAGCTGTGGCAAGCTACACTGAAAGCAATCGCTGAATGTCCCTGTCAGGAAGGTTGCCCGAGCTGTATACAGTCGCCCAAGTGTGGCAACAATAATGAGCCACTGGATAAGAAGGCGGCTCAGATAATCCTTGAAGAGTTGCTGAAGGAGCGAGGCTCCTCTTAAAGCTATATAGGGAGGAAAGATGATAACCATAAACATAAGCCCGGTTGCCTTCACCATCGGGAATCTCGAAGTCAGGTGGTATGGCATCATGATTGCCCTGGCGATTGTGGTGCTTATTCTGTGGACGTTGTGGCAGGTGAAGAAGGGAGCCAAAGTCACTTATGATACTGTCTTTACTGCGGCGCTGATTGGTATCCCATCGGGGGTGATATTCTCCCGGCTGCTTCATGTCATCGATGACTGGGAATACTACCGGGAGCATCTGAATCAGGTTGTCGGGGCGGAGGGTCTTACCATCTATGGTGCCGTTCTGGGCGCTGCTCT
The DNA here is from genome assembly GCA_964534815.1 of uncultured Dehalococcoidales bacterium. Taxonomy (GTDB): domain Bacteria; phylum Chloroflexota; class Dehalococcoidia; order Dehalococcoidales; family CAZHRL01; genus CAZHRL01. Next base: position 3,324 of record CAZHRL010000124.1, read on the forward strand.
GGGTATCTGGATTTACAGTCGGTTCAGCAAAATCTCGTTCGGCTATTTTGCTGACGTGCTGGCGCCGGGCATCATCCTGGCACAGGCTATTGGCAGGGTAGGTTGCACCCTGAATGGTTGCTGCTATGGCATAGAAGCAGACTTGCCCTGGTGTTTTGTCTATACCGACCCACAGTCATTTGCCCCCATCGGGGTAGCAGTCCACCCCACAACAGTCTACGAGATTATCTTTCTTCTGGTGCTCTTTGGCGTCATCCTCATGTTGAGGGGTCGGTTTGTGCCTGATGGCTCGCTTTTCCTGGTCTATCTCAGCCTGTATTCCTTGTGGCGCCTCGGCATCGATTACCTGCGTGAGGGAACCCCCTTCCTTTTTGGTCTGCATCAGGCTCAGGTCATTGCCCTGATTGTCCTGGCGGTTGCCATTCCCATGCTGGCTTATCGCACACGCCGGGTGAAGAAAGATACTCCTACCCAATAATCGGCAGCGATTAGACACCGCTGGAAGAAAAAACGTCCCCACATCAAATACCCTTTGCCTGGGTTTGTCTCTTTGTGCCCATCGAGGTAATAAAATTATCTTCTAGAATACTAGCACTTCACAAACAGCAACTAATCCTCTATGCTGGACTAACTCGGCTTTGTTTGCATAGTCACAATACACCCCATTTAGCCTTCCGTATGCGGGTGT
>CAZHRL010000125.1:0-3960 GCA_964534815.1 uncultured Dehalococcoidales bacterium
TGAGCCTTTGCCAAATCGTTTTTCAATCTGGCCGATGGCTAGCTCTAGTGCCCTTTCCTTCTCCGTGGTCATTTGCCTTAACCTATCATAGCACAAGTGTCCTATTCAAAACAAGTTGTGATTTTTATGTCCGGTGGCGAGCATTCTAGAGCTGAGCTATGGGTGGGAGTGAGCGTTTGTGACGGCTGGCAGCCGCTCTGAACTCAATCCTCTCCTTTATCTGCTTTGCTGCCCTGCCGCTGAGCAGATAGCGGTCGATTTCCTCATAGCTGAGCCCCAGTTCCTCCTCAGCACTCTGCCCTTCCCATAAGCCGGGTGAGGGTGGCTTATCGATAATCGGCTGGGGAACACCCAAAAAGCGAGCCAGTTCCCTCACCTCATCTTTGGTCAGGTTGCCCAGGGGCAAAATGTCTGCTGCACCATCTCCGTATTTGGTGAAGTAGCCCACGGCAAGCTCACTGCGGTCGCTTGAGCCGACCACCAGATAGTTGAGCAAATTGGCAAAGTAGTAGAGGGTGACCATTCTTAGCCTCGCCTTGATGTTGGCTTGTGCCAGCCGCCTTATCTCTGGCGCTGCTTTTTCCTCAGGCAAGACCTTGAGCAGAGCATCTAAAACGCTATCTAAAACGACCGTTTGTGTCGGGATGGAAAACTGGCGGGCTACCGCCAGAGCGTGCTCGCTGTCCTCCTGGCTGCTGTGGCAGGGCATAATCACGCCCAGCGCATTTTGCGGAAAGGCGCGCTGGCATAGCGCCGCCAGCACGGAAGAGTCAAGCCCGCCGCTCAGTCCAAAGACCACCCCCGGACACCCGGCAGCCAGCGTCTTTTCTTTTATCCAGGTAACCAGCTTCTCCACGAGTTGTCCTTTGTCCATCCAAGTCTCCGCTTCAGTATTGGTTTGGCAGTAAGTATAACTTGCTTTCCTTCGCCGGTCAAAAGGCTGCCTTGGGATTGTTTGCGAACATCATTGCGCCCCGTCATTGCGAGGGGCAAAGCCCTGAAGCAATCTCGACCGATAATCTGTGTCTGAGTCAGGGATTGTTTCGTCCTTCAAAAGAAGGACTCGCAATGACGCACTCGGGCTTCTGTCTTCTGAGTTGCCAAACGACCTCCTTCTTCTTTTGACCCTGGGTGTGGAACAAATTATAATATAATAAGTCTCAGGAGGTGGGGGATGCCGATATACGAATATCAGTGTTCTAAATGTGGCTGTAAGTTTGAGCTACTGCGTTCGATAAATCAGGCTAATGGGGAGGTCTCCTGCCCCAAATGCCATAATACGGCGGAACGGCTGATGTCCGCTTTTGTCTCTAAATCTACGGATGATATCGGGTTTACCAAGAATCTTGGCGGAAGTTCTTGCTCCGGTTGCAGCAGCTCCAGTTGCACTACCTGTGGCGGTTAGTTGAGGATTTGACAGACCGCGGTTTCTTATGATAGATTCTCTAGTAAGAGGTTGACATAGAGAAAATGCCAAATAGCCTTGCCTCCCGGAAATGGTATTACTACTACTTCATCTTTACCTGGCGCAGCGGCTGCGCTTGGGGGGCACGGGCATGAGCGGATAATCGCATACATAAAGAAATTCAAAACAAGAAACCTAAGAAGACCCTCCCAAGCGGAGGGTCTTCTCGTTTCAGGTTCCTGAAATCTGGGGCAAAGGAGGGAAAAGATGATAATTATGAGACCAGATGCTACACAGGAGCAGCTAGACCACGTCATCAAAGAGGTCAAGAAGTACGGCTTGAAGGTGGATGTTTCCCAAGGACAGTTTAAGACGGTCATCGGGCTGATTGGGGATGAGCGTAAAATTCCCTTTGACCATCTGAAGGCTCTGCCGGGGGTGCAGGATGCCTTCGGTATTGAAATCCGCTACAAATTAATCAGCCGGGAGTATAATAAATATTCCGAAGAAGTAATCGGGCGCAAGGTAATCAAAGTGAAGAATGTGGAAATCGGTGAGGATGAGCCGGTAATCATTGCGGGACCCTGCGCCGTGGAGAGCAAAGACCAGCTCTTGCGTATCGCCGAGGCGGTGAAGAAAGCCGGGGCGCATATCCTGCGGGGCGGTATCTTCAAGCCGAGGAGCTCCGTCTACTCCTTCCAGGGGCTGGGGGCGGAGGGCTGGGAGGAGGCGGTGGGGGCTTCGCAGTGGCTGCGAAAGGCGGGGGATATGTTTGATATGCCCGTGGTCACAGAAATCAGGGGCGAAGCCCAGATTGACCTGGTGGCGGAGTATGCTGATATACTCCAGATAGGCGCCAGGAATATGTATAACCAGGACCTGCTCACCAAGGTGGCGGAGAAAAAGAAGCCTATTCTGTTCAAGAGGCATTTTGGCGCCAGCATCGAAGAATTCCTCTCCTTTGCCGAATATATCGCTGCTGCCGGCAACAAAGACATCATTTTGTGCGAGAGAGGTATCATACCTATCGGTAAAGGCAAAGACTATACTCGCTATACCCTAGACCTGGCGGCTGTACCGGTAATTCAGAAGGAGACCTATCTGCCCATTATCGTTGACCCCAGCCATGCCACCGGGCGGCGCGACCTCATCTTCAATATGAGCTGTGCCGCTATCGCCGCCGGTGCCAGCGGTCTGATGATTGAGGCGCACTATAATCCGGCAGAAGCCCTGGTTGATGGTCCCCAGATGATTACGCCGGAGGAATTGAAAAGGGTTATTGATACCTGTAAGGAAATTCGGAAGATTACGGCGGAGAGAAAAAAGTAGATGAAAAAAGTCAGGGTAAGGCTGACTGATAGTAGCTATGAAATCCACATCGGGGTGGGTATTCTGGGGCAGGTGGGGTGCCAGCTAAAGGAAAACGGCTTTGTCAGCAGGGTGGTAATCATCACCAATCCGATAGTAAAAGAGCTTTACGGCGATGCTCTGGAGCAGAGGCTGGCGAAAGAGGGCTTCAAGGTAACCTCTTTGCAGGTTCCCGATGGCGAAGAATATAAATCGTTGGAGATGGCGGGCAGGTTTTACCAGGGGTTGAGCGCCGCCTATGCCGAAAGGTCGACGCCCGTTCTGGCGCTCGGTGGTGGGGTCATCGGCGATTTAGCCGGGTTTGTTGCCGCTACTTACCAGCGTGGTGTGCCTCTGGTGCACCTGCCCACCACTCTGCTGGCACAGGTGGATAGCAGCATCGGCGGGAAGGTAGCCGTTGACCATGGTCAGATAAAAAATAAAATTGGCGTGTTCTATCAACCTCGCTTGGTTATCGCCGATGTCAGCACCCTGAAGGCCCTTCCCCAAAGAGAGTTTGCCAGCGGCATGGCTGAGGTTATCAAGTCTGCTGTTATTGGCGGCGAGGACTTTTTCCGCTATATTGAGGAGAACCTGGAGAAAATTAAGTCATTGGACGAGGCGGCGCTGGAAGAGCTTGTTTTCCGCTCTGCTCGGGTCAAGGTCAGCATAGTGGAAAAGGATGAGAAAGACCTGGGGCTGAGAAATGTGTTAAATTACGGGCACACGCTGGGGCATGCCATCGAATCGGCTTCAGACTTCAGGATAAAGCACGGTGAAGCGGTGGCTATCGGCATGCTGGCAGCGGCCAGAATCTCAAATAAAATGGGCATATTCGACAGGGACGGGATAGTGAGGCTGGAAAGCATTATCGCCCGGGCTGGCTTGCCCACGAAAATGCCACCGCTTGAGATGGAAAAGATAATTCAAGCAATGAAGCATGACAAGAAGATTCGAGAAGGCAGGCTCAGGTTCGTTTTGCCCCGGGCGATAGGGAATGTTTTTATTACGGATGAAGTCAACCTCTCATTAGTCGAAGAGGTGCTGGGAGAAATGCGTGAAACCGCTTAGAATTTGCGCCGTTATTGTGGACAAAGATATCCAGGCGATAAAGGAAGCTGAGCCTCTTGCCGACCTCTTTGAGGTGCGCATCGACCTCATCGGCGATGGTTGGCAGGAACTAGCCCGGCAGCTCAAGAAGCCCTGGA
>CAZHRL010000126.1:0-3900 GCA_964534815.1 uncultured Dehalococcoidales bacterium
GTCTTGTTCCAGGGCGAGGCGGGCGGTAATCATGGCACCGCTGGTTTCTCCGGCTTCAACCACGAGGACTCCCAGGCTCAGCCCGCTCATAATGCGGTTGCGCCGGGGGAAGTTGTCCGCTTTGGGTCTGGTGCCCAGAGGATATTCGCTTATCAGGGCTCCGTGTTGCATTATGTTGCGAGCCAGTTCAAGGTTCTCCGCGGGATAAACGCTATCGAGCCCGCAGGCGAAGACGGCAATGCTCCGGCCGCCAGCCTCCAGCGCCGCCCGATGGGCAATGGAATCGATGCCTTTGGCTAAGCCGCTGACAATGGTGATACGACTCCGCGCCAGGTCAGCGACGATTTCTTCCGTTACCTGCCTTCCGTAGACGGTGGCACGCCTCGTGCCCACCACCGCCAGGCACCACTCGTCCTCGGGAAGGAGCGAACCTCTGATATAAATAAGCGGCGGGTAGTCATATATCTCTTTGAGCCGGACGGGATACTCCTCGTCGTGATAGGTGAGCACTCTCACCCCGTAATGCTCCAGCTTTTCCATCTCCTCATCTAGGGAAATCTTGGGTCGGGAGGCAATAATAGCGCGTATGACACTGTTATCCAGCCCCGAGTGCTCTAGCTCGACAGGAGTTGCCTGCCAGGCATCCCCTAGCCTACCGAAATGGTTTTCAAGCTGAGCAAGTCTGACCCGCCCGATACCCGGGATGAGGCTGAAGCCGACCCAGTATTTAATGTCTTTTCTGTTCACGGCTGAATAAGGCAATTCTAACACAGCGGGAAATTGAAGACAACGAGGGGTTGTCAGGCGATTTTGGAAGAGCCGTGGCAATTTCAGTAAATGCAAGGCGTGAGATTGCTTCGTCGTCCTTCTAAAGAAGGACTCCTCGCAATGACATTTAAGGAAAGGGGGCGAAAGCCCCCTCTTAAGGCACCCCTAAGTGCTTGTTAATGGCGGAGAGGGTGGGATTCGAACCCACGGTCGGGGAAACCGACACACGCTCTCCAGGCGTGCCTGATAGGCCACTCCAGCACCTCTCCGTAATAGTTTATGGATTTATTCTGTTAGTTTAAGATATTTTTCATGCTCTGGGCTAGCCAGTCTGATTATCGGCTCTTTAGGTTCCTGATAGTTGTCATTCGCAAAATCGGTTCTAATTTTAGCGACCGATTTAAGTAGAGAAATAAAATTACCTTTAAATCTTGTTGGTAGTATTTCCACAAATGTTGTGGCTGACTCCCTTGTCTTTTTGTTTGCGAGTAAATCAGGCAGTCGGTTTACCAAATCCACTATACGCTCACAAAGTGAGATATTATCTAAGACTTTTGCAGTTGGGCTGATGTATCTTGTAGAAAGGAGCAATTTTAGACAAGTGTTTTGGAGCTTTAAGAGTGACGTATCGCTTTCACCTAGCTGTTCCACGATTTTATCACTTCCAGCAATATCGAAGGATAACTCAGAAAGAAGCGCGTCTAATTTCTTTAAATTTGCATTCTTCTCATAGCGAAGCAAAAATATATTCCTTTCTTTAAGGAAATCGCCTACCGGGTTGTCTGACCGTTCAGGATTTTTCTCTATATCCTCTAGCTTTTTCTTTATGTCTTTCTTGAATTCTACAATCTTGGCTGGAGACTCACTGTAAAAAGCAACTGGGTATGGTTTTAAATCAAATGGGATATGCTCTTCACCTTGGGCGATAAGGATAGTGCGATTTGTTAATGTGTGTCTTACTCCCAGCTCATAGAAGACATTTGGATTATTGTCAGTCAGGTCAGCTATCACTACATTCGCTTTGTTTAGTGCATCCAAGATACCTTTAACAATATTCTCTCTTCCCGCAACAGAGCGCTCGCATTCGTAGCCAAGCCCGCTTTCTTCAATGGCTGGCTTAATTATATATTCAAATATTTCTGTCCACTTATTCTCAGTACAAGATTTAGTGGTTGAGAATGGCATAATAACAAAGCACTTCTTTTTGTTGTTCATCCTCCCTTACCCCCTCTTAACTTATATTTGGCGGAGAGGGTGGGATTCGAACCCACGCTCCGTAAAAACGGAGACCGCTTTTCGAGAGCGGCACCATGAACCACTCGGTCACCTCTCCCCGCCCCCAAATTTTAGCGCAAAGGCCCAAAGAGAGCAAAATTCAAGTATTATGTGAAGTATCTTCTGCGGGAGAGAACTTGGTTAAAAGGAGTCTCCGGGGTTGTCACTAAGCTGTGGCTTCGCCAGCCACTCTTCTTACGATAGCACGATTGACTCTGGGGTTAACGGTAATTTCAGCTACCTTTTCTTTGGCGGGGGTTTCTTCAGATTCCCAGCCGAGCACTCTCAGCAGGTCCCCTACCAGCACATTGCCCACCGTAGCATGGCGCAAAGTGCGGGTGGGGTCAACAATATAGGCATTGTTGCGTCCTATTCTCTGGCGCTGAATGTAGCCTTCTGTTTCGAGTTCATTGATAATCTTGTGTACTGTCCATTCAGTTACGGCGATGGCGGAGGCAATCTGACGAACGGTGTTGCGTGGGTGCTTGGCGATATAGGCGAGCACTAATCCATAGTTGGTGATGATAGTCCATCCCGGCATTTTCAGCAGTCCTTGCCTACAAACTCCTGAGGATGTTTAATTAAAATAATGAAACACAATTCCTAAGATATATCTGCTATTAATGTTTAGTGTAGCAGGAAAAAATGAAGAATGCAATAGCTGCTACGTGAGATTGTCTACAAACGTCATCATACCTCGTCATTGTGAGTTGCTCGACCTTGTTAAGTGCGTTGGCTTGCTCTGCCGTTATGCTTAGCCGTATTATATAGTGAAGAATCGATGCCAGCAAATTCTGTTTCCATCACTAATCTGACCAGCCGGCAGCTCCGGGAGCTGGTGGTTAGTCTGGGCGAACCTGAATATCGTGCCAAGCAGCTCCAGCACTGGGTCTATCAGAAGCTGGCTACCTCCTTTGACGAGATGACTGACTTGCCCGAAGCCTTCCGCCAGAAGCTAGCCCAAAAAGTCAAGCTGCAAAGCCTCACGCCGGTAGATGAGGTAGTCGGGCACGACGGCACCACCAAAGTCCTGTTCGCCCTTAGCGACAGCAAGACGATAGAATCGGTGCTTATGCCCTACCCGACTGAGAGTGGCCAGTGTCATTACACAGTCTGTATCTCCACCCAGGTAGGCTGTCCTGTTGGCTGCCCTTTTTGCGCCACCGGGCAGCAGGGATTTGAGCGTAATCTCTCTCCCGGCGAGATAATCGACCAGGTGCTCTATTTTGCCCGCCGGCTCAAGGGGCGGGGTGAACAGGCGAATCAGATTACCAATCTGGTCTTCATGGGCATGGGCGAACCGCTGGCAAACTACGATGCGCTCTGGCAGGCGATAGAGATGCTTAACTCGCCGCAGAGCTTCGAACTTGGCGCCCGCCATATGACAGTCTCTACCGCTGGGCTGGTGCCTCAGATAAGACGCCTCACTCAAGAAAAGCTCCAGATAGGTCTGGCTATCTCCCTTCACGCTGGCGAAAACGCACTGCGCAATAAACTGGTGCCCGCCAACAAAAAATATCCTCTCGAGGAGCTTATACCAGTCTGTCGGGAATATTGTGACAAAACGGGGCGACGTCTCAGCTTTGAGTATATCCTTTTCGAGGGCGTAAATGATTCTCTAGCACAGGCACGCTCCTTAGCCCAACTTCTCGCCGGACTGAATTGCCATGTTAATCTCATTCCGGCTAACAAAACTGACGAGGCAAGGTTCAAGCCGCCGCCCCGCAACGCCATTCTCGCTTTCGAGAGAGAACTCAGACGCATGGGGATAGCCTGCACGCTCCGCCAGAAGAAGGGGCTGGATATAGAAGCGGGCTGCGGGCAACTGCGCAGTCGCCTCCTAAGAAATGCGGGAAA
>CAZHRL010000127.1:0-3898 GCA_964534815.1 uncultured Dehalococcoidales bacterium
CCATTAAAGAACTGGACCAGACTCTTCAGGGTGAGAATACAAGAAAACAGGACCTGAGCGCCGAGCTTACCCTGCTGCCACAGGTCGCCAGCAGCCTGATGCAGGCGGAAAACGAACACCAGGCGCTCGTGGCACAGCAAAAGCAGGCTCAGGGAAGCCTGTTCAGCGCCCGGGCGAAGCTACAGCGCTGCGACGAGCTCGAGACAAAGAGAAGGGAAAAGGAAAAGCTGCTGGCTGAAGCTGCCAGGGAAGAACAGATATATCAGGAACTGGCACAAGCCTTCGGCAAGAAGGGGATACAGGCTCTGCTCATCGAGATGGCGCTCCCGGAAATTGAAACCGAAGCCAATAAGCTGCTCAGCCGCATGACAGACAACCGGATGCACGCCAAATTTGAAACACAGCGCCCCACCAGAAAGGGAGAGGTTGCCGAGACCCTGGATATCAAAATCTCTGATGAACTGGGGACAAGAAACTACGAAATGTTCAGCGGCGGTGAAGCCTTCCGCATCAACTTTGCCATTCGCATTGCGCTATCCAAGCTGCTCGCCAAAAGGGCCGGCGCTCCCCTCCCGACACTCATCGTTGATGAAGGTTTTGGCACTCAGGACAATGTCGGTGTGGAAAAGCTTAAAGAAGCGATAAACTCCATTCAGGACGATTTCCAGAAAATCCTGATTATCACCCACCTGGAAGAAATGAAAGACGCCTTCCCCAGCCGTATCGAAGTTATCAAGACCGCCGCCGGCTCGACGATTGAGGTGAGCTAGCCGGCACGACCGGCTTTAGCAGCAGCGACAGCCCTATGCCGACCACGCTGAGCACAGCGCAGATAATAAAAGCGAGCTGGTAGCTGCCAGTAACATCAAAGACATACCCTGGCAGGAGAGCGCCAAACGCTTCCCCGAGAGCCGTGCCCAGGAGAGCCGCCCCAAGGATGACACCGAGTGCAGCCACGCCGAAGAACTCCGCCACAACCAGACCTATCAGCGTGGAAAAAGCACCGTAAGCCAGACCAAAGACAACGGCAAAGGGGAAGAACATCCAGGATTGCCGGCAGAAGAGCAGCCAGAAGAGCGCCACCGCCAGCCCGGCAAAGCTGAACAGCAGCGCCATTCTGCTCCCGATTTTGTCAGTAACGCCTCCAACGACAAATCTGCCCGCGAAACCTCCCCCACCGATAATAGCCAGAACGCTGGCGGCGGTGGTGGCAGAGATGCCGATATCGGTAACATGAGCCACGATATGCACCAGGATGGCTTGTATCGCCACACCGAAGCAGAAGAAAGCGAGGCAGACCATCCAAAAGTTCCAGGTTGCGATAACACTGCCCAAAGGCAGACCCTTGATTTTGCCGCCTGGCTCTTTCCCCTCCTTCTCGCCATACGGGGACAGCCCCATCTCAGCCGGGTCGCGCTTGAGGAACTGGGCTGCCGAGACAATGAGCACCAGAGCCGTGATACCGACGACTATATACGAAGTACGCCAGCCATAGCTTGAGATAAGCCAGTTCGCTATGGGCGACATCACCAGCGTACCAACGCCGATGCCGGAAACGGCGATGCCCATCATCACTCCTCTTCTCCGGGTAAACCATCTTGATATCATCGAGGACAAGGGGACGTAGGAGCCGCTGGTTCCCATCGCCAGTATCACTCCGTAGTAGAGATAAAGCTGCCAGATGGCATCAATGCGCGACATCAGCAGGTAGCCCAGACCGCATAAGAGACCGGTTACCGTGACGACCAGCCGCGGGCCGAACCGGTCGTTCATACGCCCGGCGAGCATGGCGGAAAATCCGTAGAGGATAAAACAGAGTGAGAAAGCGCCCGAGGTAACCGCCCGCGTCCAGCCAAATTCGGTCAGCACCGGCTTAAAGAAGACGCCAAAGCTGTAGAGCGTTCCCCAGAAGACCGCCATGAGGAGGAAAGCCAGCGCGACGATAATATAGCCGTAAAAGAATTTAGGTTTGTTTTTCTCAATCAATAGAATGTCCTATTCAGAGCTTTAAGCTACTGGCTTTGCCTTAGCGATTGGTCTAATGAACAAAGACAATATTATAGCACTAACGCAGAGTACGGTGCCAACGGTCAACGCCAGCCGGTAGCTCCCGGTAACATCAAAAACAAAGCCAAAGAAAAGCGGACCCAGAGCGCCACCAGCATAGCCTATAAAGCTGGCAGTACCCAGAATGGCACCATGCGCCTTCAAACCGAACAGGTTAGCCACCCACGGTGATATCAGGGTAAAAAGTCCGCCGTGGGCAAAGCCGTCCACTAAGGCAAAGAGATACAGCATCCATAATTCTCGGGACATCAGGAGCCAGATAAAAGCTATGATAAGCAACGCAAAACAGGCAAGAATCATGCGCTTTACGCCGACTTTATCGCACGCCGTGCCGCACAGAAATCTGCCAGCAATGCTGGCGCCGCCCAGTATGCTCAAAACCCCCCCCGCACTCACTGCTGAAAAACCCATATCACGCGTATACTGCACAATGTGAATCAGAATAGCATCGCAGCAGAAGGCGATTATGAGATATACCACGGAAAGCATCCAGAAGCGCCGGGTGTACAACGCCAGGCGCAGGGAAAGACCGCCGCTCTCCAATTGGCTTATTTCCGGTGGCGCTTCCTGCTGACCATAAGGCAGCAAGCCCATCTTAGCTGGGTCACGCTTGAGCACCTGGGCAATGCCAACGCTGAAGACAACAGCGATAACGCCCAGAACTAAAAAAGCCAGCCGCCATCCGTAGTCGCCAATAAGCCAGTTGGCAAGCAAGGGTGCCACCATAATGCCCAGACCCGCTCCCCCCTTAACTATGCCGGTCATCATGCCCCGTCTTTTAACGAACCAGCGCGCCGTGGTAGTCAGCGGCAGAACATCAACAGAGCTCATACCAAGGCTAACGAGCACTCCATAATAGAGGTAAAGCTGCCAGATAGCGGTTACCTGGGAGAGCAGAAAACAGCCAAGACCCCAGATAAGACCGCAGGAAGTCAGGGTTAGTCGGGGACCAAACCTATCGTTAAGGCTGCCGACAATTATACAGAAAAAACCCCACATAATCATAAACAAAGACAAGGCACCGGAAATAGCCGCTCGCGTCCAGCCAAACTCGTCCAGCAGCGGAGCAAAGAAGACACCGTAAGAGCCATAAATAATAAAGCCGATTACATGAAGAGTGAAACCGGCTGCCACCATATAGTAGCCATAAAAGAGCTTGCCTTTTCCCACGGGTAGACTCTCCTTCAATCTTCAAGCTTGGCTTTAGAGATGGGTCTCAAGAACAAAAACAGGATGATGCTCACCACACTGAGCGCAACGCAGGTCAGAAAAGCGGGCTGATAGCTCCCGATGATGTCGAATATCCTGCCTGCCAGCACTACGCCAATGGCGCCACCGACGGAGTCGCTGAAGAAAATGACACCGAAAATCAGACCATGCGAGCCCAGACCAAATAATTCAGCTATCATCGGCGACTCCAGAGTGGAAACGGCGCCATAGGCAAAACCAAAGAGGATGGAGAAAAGATAGAGCATCCACGCCTCTTTGGCTATCAGGAGCCAGAGCAGAGCAAGCGTCATCAGGACAAAGCTGGTGATGATGGCTGCCCGGTTACCTATTCTATCTCCAGCGCCCCCCATGATAATACGCCCCAGAATGCCACCCACCCCCAGGATAGCCAGAGTATTGGCAGCACTGGCTGGCGAAATCTTGAGCCCAATGGCGTGGATAACAATATGGGCGATGATGATACAGATGCTGAACCAGGCACAGAAAAGCGCTACGGTACATATCCAGTACTGCCTAGTGGAAATTGCCTCGTGCATAGAGAAGCCCGCAACTCTCAGACCAGAGTTCTCCTGTCCCACTTCATTCTCGCCATAGGGCTTCA
>CAZHRL010000128.1:0-3877 GCA_964534815.1 uncultured Dehalococcoidales bacterium
AGCAGAGGCGTCTGGTGGAAGGCTACCGTAAGGGTCTGTATGCCGACTTTATGATGCGGGAGGACATGGAACTCATCCAGAAGGAGCAAGGTGAGTTAGAGAAGCGAAAGGTTGAACTGGAAGGGCAACTTGCCAGAAGGTTACTGACGCAAAACCAGGAGGCCCAGATTAAAAGCTTAGTAGAGAAGATCAGTGTGGGGTTAGATAGCTTGGATTTCAATAGTAAGCAGGAATTGTTGAGGTTGCTGGTAGAAAAGGTATGCTATAATGGGCAAGATATTGAGATTCTAACCATCATTCCTCTAAGTGAGCAATTGTATCCAATCTGCCGAGGGGGATTAAGGGGGTGAGGTTGGGGAATGATGGTTCTCGACATGCCAGCAAATTGATAATCAAACCACAGTCGTAAAGGTTCGAGCAGATTGCCCCTATTGAACGGAGTGTGGTATATTTTAGTCTATAATGAAAGCTAAAATTGAGTTTCTGCCCGATGGCACGGTTACCTCTCCCAGAGGTTTTCAGGCTGGTGCTATCTACGCCGGAATAAAGAAGGCTAAGGATAGTCTGGATTTAGGCATCCTTTTTTCTGAAGCGCCGTGTGTCGCCAGCGGCATTTTTACCACCAATAGAATCAAGGCGGCGCCGGTGGTCTTATGCCGGGAAAGAGTAAAGTCGGGGAGGGCGGTGGCTATTGTAGTCAATAGTGGCTGTGCCAACGCCTGCACCGGTGAGCAGGGCAGGGCGAATGCCATCGAGATGGCGGCTCTGACAGCAAAGAAGGTGGGGGTTTCCCCTGAGGATGTTCTCGTGGCGAGCACAGGGGTAATCGGGAAGCAGCTTCCTATGGATTTGATTAGGGCGGGCATAGAGAAAATTATCCTCTCCCGCGATGGCGGTCATTTGCTGGAGAGGGCCATGATGACCACGGATACTGTTCCCAAAGAGGTAGCCGTTAGATTTAACGGAGGCGGCTTTACCATCGGCGGAATCGCTAAAGGCGCCGGGATGATTCATCCCAATCTGGCGACATTTCTCTGTTTCTTAGCCACCGACGCTGCTGTCGACAAGGACTTTCTCAGGTCGGCTCTGCGCCAGGCGGTGGATGTTTCCTTCAATATGGTCTCAGTGGATGGCGATACCAGCACCAATGATACCGTGTTCCTCCTGGCGAACGGGCTGGCAGGCAATAAGCCAATTAAATCAGGCACAAAGCTGGCTGAGGCTTTTCAGCAGGTGCTCGACCAGGTATGTATCTACCTGGCAAAATGTATGGCACGGGATGGCGAGGGGGCGACCAAACTGATTGAAGTTTCGGTCAATGGTGCGCCCGGCGTCGCTGAGGCAAGGACGGTTGCCCGCACTATCATCACTTCGCCGCTGGTGAAGTCGGCAGTGCACGGCAACGACCCCAACTGGGGGCGGATTATCGCTGCGGCGGGGCGGAGCGGGGTGGAGGTCATTGAGTCGAAGCTTGACCTTTACCTTGGTGATATTTGTGTCTTGAAAGGCGGTCGACCCCAGTCTTTTAAAGAGCTTGATGTGGTGGAAGTTTTGAAGAAGAAAGAGGTGCCGATAAAGCTGGACCTCAACCTGGGCAACGCCTCGGCTACCGCCTGGGGCTGTGATTTATCGGAAGAGTATGTTGAGATTAACAGCAAATACATGACTTAGCGAGGCAGGTTTGATTGGGTAAAGTCATTGTGATTAAGATTGGTGGCGCCACATTGGGCAGCCATGATACTACCATCGAGGATATTGTTCACCTTCAAAAGCAGGGGAAACGAATGGTAGTGGTTCATGGTGGCGGCAAGCTCATCACTGAGTGGCTGGCGAAACAGGGAGTGCCCACCGAATTTGTCAAAGGCGAGCGCGTTACAGATAAAGCCAGCCTTAAGGTGGTCGTTGCCGTGCTGGCGGGCTTGGTGAACAAGGAGATTGTGGCGCAAATCAATAGCCTGGGTGGAAAGGCAGTGGGCATCAGTGGCGCCGATGGCGCTTTAATTCAGGGCAAGATTAAAGATACCAGGCTCGGTTATGTCGGCGAGGTAAACAAGGTTGACCTCGCTCCCATCGAAGTCCTGTTAAAATCGGGCTACGTTCCCGTGGTAGCACCCATTGGTTTTCTGGCTTCGGGAAAGCCGGGAGAAGCAGTGCGTCTGCTGAACATTAATGCTGATACGGGTGCTGGTGAGATTGCTGCCGCCATCGGGGCGGAAAGGCTTATCTTTTTAACTGATGTGGTCGGCATCTGTGACCAGTCGGGCAAGCTGCTGCCGAACCTTTCACCCGGTGAAGCAGAGGCGTTGGTAGCTTCGGGTGTGGCTTCGGGAGGGATGATTCCCAAGGTCAAAGCCTGCCTGAGAGCCTTATCCGTTAGTGTCACTGCCAGCATCATCGACGGACGGCAGCCGCACGCCTTGCTTAATGAAATAGAGCAAGGTAATATAGGCACAACGATAGCGTAGTTATGGTGATTTATCCCCCTTACTCCTTCTCCCTAGCTGGGGGAAGGGTTGAGATACGGGAGGTGGCTTCGCCCCCTCCCTGAGAATGCTGGGAGTAGGGTTCATAAGCTCGGAGAACGAAGATGAGTAAGTGGCAGGAACTGGAAAGCAAGTATTATATGAGAACCTTTAACCGGACGCCCGTTGTCCTGGTCAGGGGGCAGGGAGCAAGGGTCTGGGATGAGAACGGCAAGGAGTATCTGGACTTCGTCGGCGGTTGGGCGGTCACCAATCTGGGGCACTGCCACCCCGTGGTGACCCGGGCGGTTGAAGAGCAGGCGCGCACCCTGATTCAGACATCCAACCAGTTCTACACCATACCCCAGCTTCAGCTTGCCGAGCTTCTGGTGCAGAGTAGCTGTCTTGACCGGGTCTTCTTCTGTAACAGCGGAGCTGAAGCCAACGAGGGAGCGGTGAAGCTAGCCCGCCGCTACGGGCAACTGCATTTAAACGGTGCCTACGAGGTTATTACCGTTATGAGCTCCTTCCACGGTCGCACGCTGATGATGGTGGCGGCCAGCGCTCAGGAGAAGTTTCAGAAACCCTATGTGCCTCTGCCCAGCGGCTTTGTCAATGTGGAGTTCAATAGCGTCGAAGCGATAAAGAAGGCGACCACTGAGAGTACCTGCGCCGTAATGCTCGAGCCGATTCAGGGGGAAAGCGGTGTGAACCTTCCTGACGAGGACTACCTGCCCCGAGTGCGCCGCTGGTGCGATGAAGCCGGTATTCTGCTCATTCTGGACGAGATTCAGACGGGGCTGGGTCGGACAGGGACGCTCTTCGCCTACGAGCAGTATAGCGTTGAACCTGATGTTATGACGCTGGCGAAGGGCTTGGCTAACGGCATACCTATTGGGGCGATTTTAGCCAAAGAGAAGGCTTCTGTCTTCACTTCTGGGGAGCACGGTTCTACCTTCGGCGGCAATCCACTAGCCTGTGCCGCCGCCTGTGCCACACTGAAGTTTATCATTGATAATGATGTCCCCGCTGCGGCGAAACAGGTAGGGCAGTATTTCATAGGCAAACTGGAAGGCTTGAAGCAGAAGTTCCCCATCATTACCGATATTCGTGGGCGCGGCTTGCTGGTGGCGATGGAATTTAATAGCGATATTGCTCAGCAGCTAGTAATGGCTTGCCTTGAGAGAGGCTTGCTGGTCAATAAGGTAAAACCCAGTGCCCTGCGCTTTATGCCTGCGCTCATTATCACTAAAAAAGAAGTCGATGAAGCCATAGATATTCTGGACAAGGCATTAGCCAGCATCGGTCAGAGGTCAGAATGAAGAACAGGCGTATCAGAATCGGAACGATAGTCATCACCTCAGTCCTGGTCTTCTTGCTCATTGTTGTCGGGGCTGCTGTTATCTATTCTGAAG
>CAZHRL010000129.1:0-3808 GCA_964534815.1 uncultured Dehalococcoidales bacterium
CTCAAGCCGCGACCTTAATTTCTTGGTGATCGAGGATATAGCCCTTGGTGGACGGTCGCTGGTAACTACAATTTGGCAGTTATTTTCATAGAGGTCGTTGAAAATGTGTAACAAGCATTCTTGGGTTTGTGCTTTGCCACTTAGGAATTGTATATCATCGACCAGCAAGAAATCGACACTCCTGAACTTGCGGTGGAAATCATCAATCCTGTTGTTCTTGAGGGCGATTACAAATTGGTTAGTAAACTGCTCGGCGCTAGCCAGGAGTATGCGAAAGCCCTTGGCTTTAACTGTGTGTCCGATGGCGTGTAGGAGATGGGTTTTGCCCGTGCCGGTGTCACCGTAGATAAAGAGGGGATTGTACCTATTCCCAGGGTCTTCGGAAACATCTAAAGCTGCTGCATAAGCTAGGCGGTTGCATTCCCCGACTACAAAGCTATCAAAGGTATATTTTGAATTGAGCCTGAATGCCGCTGTTGCTGTTTCTTTAAGTCTTGCGCTTGTCCCGCCGTCAGCATGGTAAGCGGGTGCTGGGCAGATATCCTGGTTCGGAGCCAGAATTGCAAATTGAACGTCAATGGTCTTGCCGGTAATGCCGGTCAAAGTCCTTTTAATCAGAGAAAGGAGGCGACTTCTTAACCATTCGGCGATGAAGACATTAGGGACACCGATAACAAAGGAATCTTCTTTATAACTTATACCGGTGGTGTCCTTAAGCCAGGTATCATAATTCGGCTTATTGACCTGAAGTTGAAGTTCTCCCAGAGCGGCTTCCCAGATTGATTGTGCTGACTTCAACTTCTTTCCCTAATAGAAACTTGGTTGGGCAACCCCGGCAAGTGAAACAAAAACCCCCCACCCTAAAGTCTATTGCATCTCCAGATTTTTAAAGTTAATATAAAGCCACAGTTTTGTGATGGAGAAAATAAGGTGAATAGACCGGGGCCACACCACAAACATCTCTAATAGTAGCACAGGGGGTCTTTCGGGGTGTCAAGGGGTTTTTTGACATAATAGAGAAAGATGTTAAAATTTTAGTAAACTTTTAGTGCTATGTTAAAACGCATTGTTTTTATGGGCACCCCGGAGTTCGCAGTTCCCAGCTTGGAGATGTTGGTTCGAAGCGCTTACCAGGTGGTTGCCGTATATACTCAACCAGACAGAAAGGCTGGCCGGGGGCAGAGCATTGCCTTCTCTCCTGTAAAGCAACTGGCGTTATCTCAGGGTCTCGAGATGATTCAGCCAGACAGCTTGAAAGTTGCTGGCACAGTTGAGAAGTTGGCTAGTTTTGCTCCAGACCTGATTGTGGTGGCGGCTTTCGGGCAGATTCTACCGCAGGAGGTGTTGGCTTTACCGGAATCTGGTTGTATCAATGTCCACCCCTCTCTTCTCCCTCGATATCGAGGTGCCGCACCGATAGCGACGGCCATCTTGCAAGGTGATGAAATTACCGGGGTCACCATTATGTTACTGGACGTTGGCATGGATACTGGCCCTATTTTGAGCCAGAGGGAACTTTCCATATCTGCTGATGATACTACTGGTTCACTCACCGCTAAGTTAGCTCAAGTCGGGGCACAATTGCTTATGGAGACATTGCCCCTGTGGATTGATGGGCGAATTAAGCCGCAGCCTCAGGAGGAAGGCCGGGCCAGTTATAGTAAAGCCATAAATAAAGGCGATGGAGAGATAGATTGGCGACTTCCAGCTCTGGAGCTGTGGCGGCGAGTCAGAGCTTTTGACCCTTGGCCGGGCTGCTACGCCCGGTGGAGTGGTAAGCGGTTGAAGCTTGGTAAGGTCGTGCCACTGTATGGCGACAAGCCTGGCGAACCTGGCAAGGTGATTGCTTTGTCTCCGCCAGCGCCCGCGGCAGTTGGAGTTGAAACTGGAGATGGAGTTTTAGGATTGCTCGGGGTCCAATTGGAGGGGAAGCGGGAAATGTCAGCAGATGAGTTTGTGCGCGGACAGCGTGATTTCATTGGCAGCCGCCTGCTTTGACACTATTTTCTATTTTTACTAGAATTAAATGCTATCTAGGAGGGATTTAGACAATGTTTCTCTTTGACCCGATGTGGTTTCTCATTATGCTGCCCCCCTTCATTTTCATGATTTACGCCCAGGCAAAGGTGAATTCAGCCTTCAAAAAGTATTCTAAGATGGCTAATTCCCAGCGTCTCACCGGGGCTGAAGCAGCTGAGAGGTTGCTTCGGGCTAATGACTTGAGCAATGTCAGAGTTGAGGGGGTGAAAAGCAGGCTGGGTGACCACTACGACCCGAGTAAAAAAGTGTTACGTCTCTCCCCGGCGGTCGCTAATACCCCATCTGTTGCCGCACTTGGAATCGTGGCGCACGAGGTAGGGCATGCCGTTCAAGATAAGGCTGGCTATGCCTTCCTTAGATTTCGCACCTCTCTAGTGCCTGCGGCTAATTTGGGCAGTACCCTCGGCTACATCTTTGTTATCCTGGGTTTATTATTGGTTATGTTTGGAACCAAGTTCGGTATGACTGTTGTCTGGGCGGGCGTTTTCCTTTTTTCCTTGGCGGTGATTTTCAGTCTGGTGACATTGCCTGTCGAGTTCAATGCCAGCAATCGGGCCAGGCAGATGTTACGCAGCACCGGGATGGTTTCCGTTCAGGAGTATAACGGAGCCAGTGCTGTCTTGTCGGCCGCTGCCCTCACCTATGTAGCCGCTACACTTCAAGCAATAGCTCAACTCTTCTATTTCGTCTTGCTTGCCTTGGGCTCACGAAGATAAAAGCTCCTTCCCTCTGCGTGTGTTTACCCCCTGATGGAAAGCCTCTCTGGGGGTTTTTTATTTGGAACCCTCCCCCCTGTCATTCTGAGCGTAGCGAAGAATCTCGTCCCTGCAGTGACAAATAAACGCCCTGATTATTTGCTAATTGCTAATTGATAGCTGCCCCGATTATAATTGCGCCGGAACGAGCAAATTCTCACTGGGGGTTATATTTTGCCTGAGAAGGAGAATCGGGACAGCTTTGCTGCACTGAAGGAGATTATTGCCAAGCTGCGTGGCCCGGATGGCTGCCCCTGGGATAAAAAGCAGACCCACGCCTCGTTAAAACCTTACTTGATTGAGGAGTGCTACGAGGTTCTGCAAGTTCTGGATGAGGGGACTCCGCAGAAGCTCTGCGAGGAACTAGGTGACCTTCTGCTTCAGATTATGCTTCATGCCCAAATTGCCGCCGAGGCGGGGCAATTTAGTATTGAGGACGTTATCCGGGGTATCAGCAGCAAGCTAATTCATCGTCATCCCCATGTCTTCGGCGGTCAGAAAGTACGGGATGCCGGGGAGGTGGAGCAAAACTGGCAGGCTTTAAAGCAGGAGGAGCGGGAGGAAGGAGAATCGCTTTTAGCCGGAGTACCTGAGCAAATGCCAGCCCTGGCCTACAGCCAATCTATCCAGCGGCGGGTGGCTGGCGTTGGTTTTGACTGGGAAGAGGTTGAGGAAATTATAGACAAGCTGGTTGAAGAGGTGGCAGAGATTAAACAGGCTCCCGACCAACAGGAGAGAGCCAAGGAGTTCGGCGATTTATTTTTCACTCTTGCCAATGTGGCTCGCAGATTAGATATAGACCCGGAGATGGCGCTCCGCTCGGCGAATCAGCGCTTCCGCCGTCGTTTCGAATATATGGAAGAAGCTTGCCGCAATCGGGGGGTCAGCTTTGGCAGCCTGTCTTTCGACGAGCAAAACGTCTTGTGGGAAGAGGCCAAGCGGGCAATAGGATGAGCTGGTCGGGGCGAGAGGACTCGAACCTCCGACCTCAGCGTCCCGAACGCTGCGCGCTA
>CAZHRL010000130.1:0-3792 GCA_964534815.1 uncultured Dehalococcoidales bacterium
AGATTATAAGGTATCGTTCTCTTTTGGTTGGCATTAGTTGTCATTGCGAGCGAAGCGAAGCAATCTCTTACGGAAATAGGTCGGGATTGCTTCGTCGCTGCGCTCCTCGCAATGACATCGAAACACCAGCTTCTTCAAGTAAGCCTCAATATAAACCAAAACCGAACGGAACCGATTATAATTCCTCAAGTCGTTTGTTAATTAGCTCCTGAACTTCGATAATTCTGGCTTTGTTTTTTTCAAAAACCTCTATACCTTTTTCGCGGTCTTTTTTCCCAAACTGAGTATAGTGCTCAGCCGTAAAATATGATGATTGATATTCTTGCATAATCTTTTCCACTCGGTTTATAAGAGCTTGGTCGGTTTGCATATTTAATATTAGTTGTAAATTACCACTTTCAAGGTATTCATCCCGATTTTTAATGGCCTCTAGTAGTTGTTCCCGTAGTTTTTCCGGTGGTATTACATCTTTAAGTAAGTGTTGCCTGTATGCGACACCCGTCAACCTACTTTCCAAAACAGCCATGCGAGCTAATTCGTTTCTTAATCTCAGTAGAGGTTCACTCCTAACTTCCCGTCGTCTCTTCCTAGCATCAACATCTATGGCTCTTCCAAGTTCGGCCATAAATCGCTTTTTGGAATACCAATTCTGAATGAACGTAGCACCAAGTGTGGAAAGGGCTACGATAAGTGCCACCAATACGGTTGTCCACATCTCCATTATCCTCCACCTCAGCTACGCGTTATGCTACTTGCCCAGTGCCTCTTTCCTCAGCATCTCGGCTTTATCCGTTTTCTCCCAGGGCAGGTCAATATCCGTCCGCCCCAAATGCCCGTAGGCGGCGAGCTGACGGAAGATAGGGCGCCGCAAGCCGAAGGCTCGGATAATAGCTTCCGGTCTCAGGTCGAAGTGCTTGTTGATGAGCTTGAGGATGACCTCATGCTCCACCTTGCCCGTGCCAAAGGTTTCCACGGAAACGGAGAGTGGATGGGCCACGCCAATAACATAGGAGACCTGAAGCTCCAACCGCTCCGCTAAGCCAGCAGCGACCATGTTTTTGGCGATGTAGCGCGCCATATAGGCTCCCGAACGGTCAACCTTGGTCGCATCCTTGCCCGAGAAGGAGCCGCCGCCGTGCCGCGCCATACCGCCATAGGTATCAACCAGAATCTTGCGACCGGTGCAGCCGGTATCAGCCACTGGTCCTCCCGTGACAAACTTGCCGGTGGCATTCACATGATACCGGGTGTTCTTATCTAACAGTGAAGCGGGGATTACCGCCTTGATAACGTTCTCCACGATGTCTTTTTCAATCTTGTCGTGGTCGACAACGTCGTCATGCTGGGCGGCAATCACCACGCTATCTATTCGCTTCGGTGAACCGTTGTTATACTCCACTGTTACCTGTGATTTCCCATCGGGGCGCAGGTAGGGGATGTTTTTGTTCTTTCGGACATAAGCCAGGCGCTGGCAGAGCTTATGGGCGTAGGCGATAGGCATGGGCATAAGCTCAGGCGTCTCTGTACAGGCGAAGCCCACCATCATTCCTTGGTCGCCAGCCCCAACCTGGTCGAGTTCGTCGGTGGAACCATGCTTTGCCTCCCACGATTTGCTGACGCCCGTAGCAATATCAGGAGATTGCTGATTGATGCAAACCGCAACACCGCAGGTACGATATTCAAAGAGGTATTCCGGTTTGGTATAGCCAATATGGTAAATTACTTCACGAACCACTTGCGGAATCTCGACATAGCAAGCGGTGGTAATCTCTCCCATGACTACGACCAGACCATTGGTCACCGCTACCTCGCAGGCAACCCTCGCTTTGGGGTCTTGTGCCAGAATAGCATCCAGAATGGCGTCAGCTATCTGGTCGCATATCTTATCCGGGTGCCCTTCGGTAACCGACTCCGAGGTGAACATGTACTTTGGCGAAATTGCAAAACTGGTGGACATTTTCTCTCCTCTCTATGTGCCTTCCTGCCAGCTGGTCAGGTATTCTCTTTGCTCCGGTGTCAGGGTATCAATAGCTATTCCCATTGAGTTCAGTTTCAGCCGCCCGACCTGTTTATCAATTTCCTGTGGGACGGCGTAGACTCTATTTTCAAGTTTGCCCCTGTTTTTCACGATGTACTCCAGACAAAGCGCCTGGTTGGCGAAGCTCATATCCATCACGCTCGCCGGGTGCCCCTCCGCCGCTGCTAGATTAACCAGTCTGCCCTCACCCAGCAGATAGAGGCGGCGTCCGTCTTTTAAAGTGTACTCGTCGACAAAGAGTCGGATGCGACGCTTGCTTCTGGAAAGGCTTTCCAGAGCCGGGATGTTAATCTCAACGTTGAAGTGCCCGCTGTTCGCCATAATGGCGCCGTCCTTCATCGCTTCAAGATGTGCTTTATCGATAACATTTTTGTTCCCGCTGATAGTGATGAAGATTTCGCCCACTTTCGCGGCTTCCAGCAGGGGCATGACCTGAAAGCCATCCATTACTGCTTCCAGGGCGCGGACGGGCTCTACCTCGGTGACGATGACCTGAGCGCCCATCCCTCTGGCTCTCAGGGCGATGCCGTGCCCGCACCAGCCGTAGCCGCAGACCACCACCTTCTTCCCCGCCCACAGGATATTGGTGGCGCGCGTTATGCCATCGATGGTGCTCTGCCCCGTTCCATACCGATTATCGAAGAGATATTTGGTCTGGGCATCATTGACGGCAATGATGGGATACTTCAGCCCCTTGTTTTTCTCCAGACTGCGCAGCCTGATGACTCCCGTAGTCGTTTCCTCGGTGCCGCCCAGAACATTTTGAATTAAGTCGCTGCGCTTGGTATGGAGGGTAGTAACTAAGTCAGCCCCATCATCTATAGTAAGCTGTGGTTTGCTATCCAGGGCGGTATTGATGTGTTTGTAGTAGGTTTGGCTGTCCTCACCCTTGATGGCATTGGTGGGAATGCCTTCCTCGACCAGAGCCGCGGCAACATCGTCCTGAGTGCTCAGCGGATTGGAGGCGCAGAGAATCACGCTGGCGCCGCCCTCTCTCAGGGCTAGAGCCAGATTGGCTGTTTCTGTGGTGATGTGCAGGCATCCCGCAATCCGCACACCTTTGAATGGTTTCTCTTTGGCAAACCTTTCCCTGATGAGCTTTACCACTGGCATCTCCCGTGCCGCCCACTCGATGCGCTCTCTACCCGCCGCAGCCAGGGAAAGGTCTTTAACGTCATAATTAGTGTTGATTTATTGCACCTCCTTGCATTGCCGGGACTGTTTATTTGTCATTGCGAGGGGCGTCAGTCCCGAAGCAATCTCTTGGGTTGCTGAGCTTTCCTATCCCTTATACATAGTCTTTAAACTGCTCGGCGACGAAATCTGGAATATCCAGCGTGCCCATCAGTATTGGCTTCTGGTGACAGTCGCTGCCTCCGCTCATGAGCAAATTGTGCCTCCGGGCAAATTCAATATAGTGTGCCGTTGTTTTAACATCGTGTCTGGGATGCCAGCACTCAACGCCGTCGCTATATTTTAGCATATATTCTTCAATAATCCTCGTCTGTTCATCCAGTTTGCTGGTAATGGTCACCAGAGATGTGCCGCCGGCGTCATTGGGGTGGGCGTGAACCAGAATACCCCCGGCATTTCTTATCAGCCCTGACGCCTCAGCCAGTGTGAGCGGGTATTTGGGGACATCACACTTTATCAGGTATTTCTCAAACGCCTCCTGTTGACTGCTGACAATTCCTCTTTCTGAGATTGCCGAAAAAAGCCTGTCCGAACAATGATTTCTTATTCCGGCGGCGCCG
>CAZHRL010000131.1:0-3790 GCA_964534815.1 uncultured Dehalococcoidales bacterium
CGACCAGACTCGCGGCTGGTTCTACAGCCTGCACGCCATCTCCACCCTGCTCTTCGACCGTATCTGTTTCCGCAATGTCATCTGCCTGGGGCACATCCTTGATGCCAAGGGCGAGAAGATGAGCAAGGCGCGGGGAAATGTGGTCGAGCCCTGGGCGGTAATCAACAAGTATGGTGCTGATGCTCTGCGCTGGTACTGTTTTACGGCAACAGCCCCGGGCAATGTGCGCCGTTTTTCCATGGATATGGTCGCGGATGTTACTCGACGCTTTTTGCTGATACTATGGAATGTCTACTCTTTCTTTGTCACCTATGCCAATATTGATAAGTTCAATCCCGCCATAGCCAGGGCTCCGGCAGTGGAGTCTGAGCTGGATAAGTGGATTCTCTCCGAGCTTAATCAGCTTATCCTTGATGTTGATGCCGCTTTTGATGGCTACAACCCCACGGAAGCGGGTCGGAAGATAGAGAGCTTTGTCAACGACCTGTCAACCTGGTATGTGCGGCGCAGTCGCCGTCGCTTCTGGAAGAGTGAGAACGATGCTGACAAGCTTTCCGCTTATACCACGCTCTATGAATGTCTCGTGACGCTGGCAAAGCTGCTGGCGCCGTTGACTCCGTTCCTGACGGAAGAAATGTACCAGAATCTGGTCCACTCCGTGTTCCCGGAAGCTCCGGAGAGTGTGCACTTAACTGATTTTCCTGTGGCAGATAAGTCCCGGATTGATAAGGAGCTATCGGCTGAGATTCAGCTAGCCATGAAGGTCTGCAGTCTGGGTCGGGCGGCGCGGAGCCAGGCTGGCATCAAGGTGCGCCAGCCCTTAGCTCACGTTCTCATCGGCGGGGTTAGTGCTAAAGAGCAAAAGAGCTTGGAGAGGCTCAGACCACAAATCCTGGAAGAGCTTAACGTGAAGGAACTGGTGTTTGCCGATGGTATCAATAAGCCGGGCTATATCGCCAGCTCGGAAGGAAATTGCACGGTGGCGGTGCCCACGGAAATCCCCCCAGAGCTGTTAGCCGAAGGCTTAGCTCGGGAGATTGTCCATCGCTTGCAGACCATGCGCCGTTCTGCCGGCTTCGATATTGCTGACCACATCGTTACCCATTATCAGGGTGGCGACTATATCCGGCAGGTCATGGCGGATTTTGCTGATTATATTAAACAAGAGACGTTATCACGCCAGCTAATTGAGGGAGTGCCTAAAGAGGGTGTCTTCAGCCAAAGCTACAAGCTGAATGGCTACGAGATATTATTAGGGGTAAGAAGAGAAAGTCACTGATTTAGGATGGTGGCGGACTCTCCGCCAGTGTGGCAGAGTTAGAACTCTTTATTTTGCCCCGCCAGTAGATTATCTCCACTTTCTGTCCAATCTGGCTGGTGTGTAAAATTTGTAGTAAGTCGTCCGCGGTATTTACTTCTTTGCCGTCAAAGCTGGTGATAACATCCCCTTCTTTTAATCCCGCTTTCTCAGCAGGGCTGTCTGGTGCGACATAGGTGATGAACACGCCTTTATCTACAGCCAAGTCTTCGGTGAGGACGAGCCACTGATTTACGGTACTGAGTACTACCCCGAGCCATGGGCGAACGATGTACCCTTTCTGGATAAGTCCCTGGATAATAGGCGAAGCCTCATGGATGCTGATGGCATACCCCATGCCCTCTACGCCTACCGCCGAGAGCTTGGCACTGGTAATACCGACTACTTCACCCGCCAGATTCACCAGCGGGCCACCGCTATTGCCGGGGTTAATGGCAGCGTTGGTCTGAATCAGGTCGCGTAGCGTCTGTCCCGTATCAACGGTTATCGTGGCCCCTTTGCGGCTGACGATGCCGTCTGTGGCGCTGATTCCTTCTCCCAGGGCGTTGCCAATCGCCACCACCCAGTCGCCTACGCGCAGCACGGTGGAATCCCCGAGCGTTAATGCCGGTAAGTTCGTGGCATCAATCTTCAATACCGCTAAATCAGCCAGAGCATCGGTGGCAACCTTGCTGGTGTCCATGTCCACGGTGAAGGTACGCCCGTCATCCAGGGTTACCGTGATGCTCTCAGCGTCCTGCACTACATGGTTGTTGGTAACAATAATGCCGCTTTTGTCCAGAATCCATCCGGAACCGGCGCCCTGCTGGGTCAGCGGCTGATTAAAGATGTCATAGCCGGTAATTTCAGTGTTGATAGCCACTACCGAGGGCTTGACCTTAGCGACAACCTCGGCGATGCTCGGTAGCTCTATGCTGTTGCCTGAGGGTGGGGGCAGGGTGTAGCCGGGGTTAATGGGATTGACTGCGGGTGGTGTTGTTGGAGTGGTGGGAGTGGTGGTTGGCGACGTCCCGGGAAGGGGTGGAATAGCACAGCCACCTAAAGTAAGAGCTAGAATGAGGAATAAGGAAGCGATGAGATATGGAACATTTATCCTTTTCATCACTGGTTTCATTCTAACAATGGGGAAGGGTTAAAGTCAAGAGAAAGGGAGGCTGGCTCCGCCAGCCCCCCTCAACTTCTTATACCTGGGGTAGCAAAGCGAGCGCTTCCTTCAGTTTCTCTTCGGGAAGCTCATAGTCTTTCATCTTGCCGGAGAGGTATTCATCATAGGCAGCTAGGTCAAAGTGTCCGTGCCCGCTGTGGGCAATCAGGATGGTCTTTGATTTACCCGACTCCCGGCAGGCAAGAGCCTCGTCGATGGCTACCTTGACGCAATGGGCTGTCTCCGGGGCGGAGATGATGCCTTCGGTGCGGGCAAACTTCACCGCCGCTTCGAAGACAGGTATCTGGTACTCGGCTTTGGCTTCAATCAGACCCAGGTTGTAGAGGTGGCAAATGATGGGCGCTTTGCCATGATAGCGCAGCCCACCGGCATGAATCGGGGAGGGAACAAAGGTGTGCCCTAAGGTGAACATCTTGAGCAGCGGCGTCATGCCAGCTACATCGCCGAAGTCGTAGGCGTAGGGGCCCCGGGTCAGGCTGGGAGCAGCCTGCGGTTCTACGGCGACAATGCGCAGGTCTTTTTTCTTGCCGCTGATTTTGTCCCTGATGAAGGGCAGGAACATGCCGGCAAAGTTTGAGCCGCCGCCAATGCAGCCAACGATGATATCAGGATAGACGCCCGCCATTTCCATCTGCTTCCTCGTTTCTTCACCGACGATGGTCTGGTGGAGCAGAACGTGGTTGAGCACACTACCCAGCGAATATTTGGTATCCTTATGCGTGACGGCATGCTCAACGGCTTCACTGATGGCTATACCCAGGCTGCCGGGACACTGCGGGTCCTTCTCCAGAACAGCACGTCCGGCTTTGGTGTTGGGACTGGGGCTGGGGGTAACCTTCGCTCCCCAGGTCTCCATCAGAACACGGCGATAGGGCTTGCTTTCATAGCTCGTTTTGACCATATAGACCTGAAGCTCAATGTCGAAGAACTGGCAGCCCATTGCCAGAGCGCTGCCCCACTGACCCGCCCCGGTCTCAGTCGCCAGGCGCTTGACTCCTTCCTTCTTGTTGTAGTAAGCCTGGGCCACCGCCGTGTTAAGCTTGTGGCTACCCGCCGCGCTGGTCCCCTCGTATTTGTAGAAAATCTTGGCGGGTGTATCCAGCGCTTTCTCCAGACGATAAGCACGGTGCAGTGCCGTTGGTCTCCAGGTGCGGTAAATCGCCTGCACCTCTTCTGGGATTTCAATGAAGCGCTCCTGGCTGACTTCTTGCATAATCAGCCCCATCGGGAAGATGGGAGCGAGGTCTGCGCCGGTTACCGGCTTCTTCGTCCCTGGATGCAGCACCGGTGGCAGTGGCTTGGGTAGG
>CAZHRL010000132.1:0-3740 GCA_964534815.1 uncultured Dehalococcoidales bacterium
TTGTAGCACGTATCTATTATAATGGTCTACTTATTACTGTGACACTACACTAGTTTGTCCAGAGCTTTGAAATCGGCTTCCCTCGGAAATCCCTTGCAGATTACCGGCCCCAGTACCTCCACTTTCAGGTTGGGAATCATGCCAGCAAGCTGCTCAACGGCTTTGCCTCCCCAGCCATAGGAGCCAATAACCGAGATAAACTTCAGCTTTGGTCTCAGCGCATTGGCTAAGAAGGCAGCGTAGGCAACATTGGGGTGCGGACCCACCAGAACGGTAGGCGTCCCAACCACCAGCGTGGCGGCATCCACCAGCGACATCGCCAGTTTGCCAATGTCCGTCGCCGTCAGGTCAAACTGCTTTACGGTAATACCCCTTTCCATCAGAGCGCCGACAAAGTATTCCACCATTTTACGGGTGCTGCCGTGCATCGAAACATAGGGCAGGACGACGATATTTTTCGGGGCATCAAGGACCCAGCTATGGTATGCCCTAAGGATGAACTCCGGCTTATCATAAAGGGGGCCATGGCTGGGAGCAATGATGTCAATCTTGTATTCCTTCAGCCGCTCCAGGTGCTTCTGGATATGGGTGCGGAAGGGCATCATAATTTCGGCATAGTACCTTTTCGCTGCCTCATAGACCTGACCTTCATCGGCAACGTAAAGGTCGCTGGTTGCCAGGTGGGAACCGAAGAGGTCGCAGGGGAAAAGTATCCTGTTTTCTTTCAGGTAAGTAAGCATTGTTTCCGGCCAGTGAACCCAGGGGGCGTGGATAAACTCCAGCGTCCTGTCCCCCAAAGATATAGTCTCTTTATCTTCGACGGTAATGAATTTATCTTCCGGAATCAGCAGTAAATCGATGAGCATGCTCTTGCATTTGGGCGTGGCAACCACCTTTGCCCCGGGGTATTTTTCGAGAACCTGAGGGATAGCGCCAGAGTGGTCTTGCTCGGCATGATTGGCGACAACGTAATCGATACTCATCCCGAGCGAATTCAATTGATTCAGCAACACATCGCGCTTGGTGGGGTCGGCGGCGTCAATCAGCATGGTCTTCTGGCTGCCCTTAATCAGGTAGGAGTTATAGCTGGTGCCGTCGGGAAGAGGGATAAGACCATCAAACAGTCGCCTGTCCCAGTCAATCGCTCTCAGGGCATAAACTCCGGGTCTTATTTCTGCTGGCTTCATTTGCTCACCTCCTGCTCATTTTTTCCTCAATTCTTTGTATTTTTACTTCTCCAGTTTCTTAAACTGGTCCTTGCCTGCTCCACAGACAGGGCAGGTCCAGCTATCGGGCAACTCTTCAAAGGGCGTCCCCGGTTTGATACCATTTTCTGGGTCGCCCAGCGCCGGGTCATAGATATAACCGCAGACGGAACATTCGTATTTCGCCGCCTTCATCTCCTCTTTTTTCGCGGCAATATAGCTCGGTGCTGTCTTGGGTGTGGTGCCCCGCTTCACCTGATGATAGTATTCGTAGGTCAGGCAGGGCTCTTCGCTGAGGACTTCAGACGCCACCACGCGACCAATGAAAATGGTATGCGTGCCCACATCCAGCTTCTGAATTACCTCAGCCTCAAGGTAGGCAACGGCATAGTCGAGAACCACCGGCGCCCCGGTCACCCCGATTTTGTATTTCACCCCCTCCAGCTTGTTGGTATCCCGACCCGATTTGAAGCCAAAGCGCCCGATGAAAGCGAGGGGAGTCGCCTGGTAGAGGACGGCAGCCGTGAAGACCCGACTTTCCTTGATAAACTCGTGGGTCAGGTTGTTCTTGTTGATGCTCACGGCAACCGTCGGAGGCTCTGAGGTTATCTGAAAGACAGTGTTGGCGATTTGACCATTGAAGCGGTCGCCTTTTTTAGAGCAGACGACATACATCCCGTAACCCAGCTTATGCAGAGCTTTCGTATCCATTAACTCATTCTCTCCAAGTTAGAATAATAGTTATTGTTATTGCTTATTCTCAATCACTTCAGGACTTTTGTCAAGACATCTAGCCAGCATCCAGAGAAGGACGCTCCTTTTTCACAAACCAGCCCGCCGGGTCTTTAATGTACTCATAGTAGTCGAGCAAAACCAGATAATGCTCCCTCTCCTCCCCTGACACCACCTCAAAAAAGTCTTTCTCAGCGGTGAAAGCAACCGCCTGCGCCCGACTTTTGTAATAGTCGTAGGACTTGTTTTCCATATCCATCGCTGTTTTTACCGCATCAAGCTCGCTAGCCAGAGCTTTGACATTGGCACCCATTGCCTCAGTCGCCCGAGCAAACAGGGTCTTTAGTCTTTTGCCCTTATCCGGCTTGAAATCGGTTCTGGGCCAGGCTTTCTTACCCTCGATAGTTTTGTAGATTCCCTCAAACTTCTGCCGATGGATGTCCTCCTCAGCGGCTAAAGTCTGAAAAAGCTCCCTGCCCAGCCGATTGCCGCTGCTCTCGCTCGATTTCAGGTAGAATTTCTTGCCATCAATTTCCATCTGTATCGCCGTGCGCAGGGCTTCCAAAGTCTTGCTCTGTTCCGTTCCCATATTTCAACCTCAGCCAGAAGTGAAGCTATTATAGCAGACTTTTGTCTCATCAGGTAAGGGATAGGAATTTGCACTAGCTATTCATTGTCTGCTAAAGTTATCAGGTTGACTTCATTACGGAGGCTAGAATGAGCCACCAGACCGACTGGCTACAGTGGATAGAGGTAGACCTCGATGCCATAGCACACAATGTGACCACAATTAAAAGCCTGCTGAGACCGGGCACCAGGTTTATGGCAGTAGTCAAGAAGAACGCTTACGGACACGGAGCGGCAGCAGTGTCTCGTGCGGCGCTGGAAGCAGGCGCAGATTATCTGGCAGTATACTCTATCGAGGAAGCGGTAGGTATCCGCTTAGCCGGTAGCAACGCCCCGATAGTGATTCTGGGTCCCGTGCTGCCCAACAAGGCAAATACCATCATCGAGCAGTGTCTGACGCCCACCGTGGTTGACCGCGAATTTGCTTGCGCTCTTTCCGCTGCTGCTCAGGAATGGAACAGGGTAGTAGAGGTACACGTCAAAGTCGATGCCGGGCTAAATCGTTATGGGGCGTCATTAGAGGAGGCGCCGGAGTTAATCAGTTACCTGAGCACACTGCCCAACATCAAAGTGGTTGGCTTATACACGCACTTCTCTTCTGCAGACGAACCCGATGAGACCCCGACAAAGCTCCAGCTCGAGCGATTTCTCAAAGTGGCAAGACTCTTCCCCCAGATAGAGTTGCTTCACGCCGCTAACAGTGCGGCTACTCTGCGCTTTGCGGAAACACACCTGAACATGGTACGAGTAGGCGAAGCCATCTACGGCAACTATCCGTCAGCAGAGTGTAAAGCGGTACCCTTGAAGCCTGCACTCACGGTAAAAGTCCGCGTAGTCCGTGTGCATACCATAAAGGCAGGAGAAGGCGTGAGCTACGCTCTCACCTGGATAGCTCCACAAAAATCTACCGTAGCGCTGATACCCTTCGGTACGGACACGGCTTGCCGCGCCTGCTCTCCAACCGAGGCCAGCTTTTAGTTAGAGGAAAGGAGCGACAGGAATACTTACCACTGCTGCCAGAGACGAGGGACATATTGCTCAGGCTGGCGAACGGTAGGAAGCCATCAGAGCCAATATTCACCAGCCACAAGGGACGGCGATTATGCCACAAAGAAACATATAGAGACTGCCGAAAAAGTCCCGATTTTCTTCAGGAACCGGGATTTAGGTGGACTG
>CAZHRL010000133.1:0-3005 GCA_964534815.1 uncultured Dehalococcoidales bacterium
CGTCTTTTCGCCGATGCCGGGGACGCCGGGGATATTGTCTGAAGCGTCGCCCCCCAGCCCCTTGAAGTCGGCAATCTGCTCCGGCGTGATGCCATACTTCTGGGCTACGGCTTCTTCGTCATAGAGGATGGTATCGCTGAAACTTCCCCTCGGCTTGGGATAGAGCACCCTCACCTTGGGTGAGACCAGTTGCATGGTATCGGCGTCACCGGTAACGATGACCGTTTCCATGTCCTGCTCGCTCGCCTGCCGACTGAGCGCACCGATGATGTCGTCGGCTTCATAGCCTTCGAGTTCAAAGATGGGTATGTGGAAGGCTTCCACGACCTGCTTGATTCGTTCCATCTGGCTAACCAGTTCCGGTGGGGTCGGCGGACGCTGTGCCTTATACTGCTCGTAAAGGTGATGGCGGAAGGTGGGGCCCCTTTTGTCAAAGGCGATGGCGTAGTGCGTTGGCTTGAGCTCGTTGATGGCTTTGAGCAGCATCTGGGCGAAGCCGTAGACAGCGCTGATGGACTACCCCGTTTTGCTCACGGTCAGGGGTTTAGTCTGCTGAAAGGCATGGTAAGCACGATGCGCGATGGCATTGCCGTCGAAGAGCACCAGACGCTTTTTCACAGTCCCATTATAGCAGAGGAGGGATAGCAATGGGATTAATGTCATTGCGAGCGGAGCGAAGCAATCCCAGAATATTTGAGATTGCTTCGGCGCGGCGCGCCTCGCAATGACAAATCATTATGCCTGCGACGAAGCCATTACCCGTCAAGCAACAAAATGGCACAAGACGGGCATTGTGTTGTATAGTGTAAAGCAGTAGTCAAAGGGAGGGTGCACAATGATGACTTTTCATTTGCCAACGAGGCTCATTTTTGGTGCAGGCAGCTTGAAGCAGCTTGGTTCAGAGGCAGGCAAGCTGGGACGGAAAACGATGCTGGTCACCGGGCAGAGTAGCCTGCGCCGCAGTGGGCTGCTTGATAAGGTGGTTCAGGATTTAAAGAAAAATGGCGTTGAGGTGCTGGTCTTCGATAAGGTGGTGCCCAATCCCCGCGCTGCGACCATAGATGAAGGCGCAAAACAGGTGCGTGAGCTGGGCATCGACCTCATCATCGGCATGGGCGGGGGCAGCGCTATGGACTCCGCCAAGGGGATAAGACTGGCGAGCACGGGCACGAAACCAACCTGGGACTATGTGGTCGGCGGAGACATTAGTGTGACCGAATCTCTGCATCCTCTTATTCTTGTCCCCACCATGGCAGCTACTGGCTCGGAGGCGAACCATTTCGCCTCCATTACCAACTGGGAGAAGCGGGAGAAGCGGGGGTTAGCAAGCCCTTATTTATTCCCCACTCTCTCCATCGTTGACCCGGAGCTGACGCTTACTGTGCCGGCAAAGCAGACGGCTCAGGGAGGGGTGGACATCTTTTGCCATGCTGTAGAGAGCTATATCACCGCCCCGGAGCAATCAATGGTAACCGATGGCATTGCGGAGACGGTGATGAGGACTGTGGTGGTTTGCCTTCCTCAAGTGCTGAAGAAGCCTGACGATATTGCTGCGCGCACCGAGCTTTCCTGGGCGAGCACCATCGCCTGCTCGCAGCTCCTCTACCTTGGGGGTGGCTATGGTCAACGCACCTGCCACAGCATCTCCAACTATCTCAGCGGCTACTACGATATTGCCCATGGCGATTCCCTGGCGACCCTTCTTCCCGCCTGGATGAGATATACCCTGCCGGTGAGGCAAGAAAAGTTCCGCTCTCTGGGGAAAAACGTTTTTGGTGAAGAAGACGGGATAGCGGCTACGGAGAAGTGGCTGGAAAAAGTCGGGATGAGAAAACGGCTGCGCGGCTTTGGCATCGAGCGGGCAAGTTTGGAAGAGTTTGCTGCTAGCTGTATCCGCACGGACGCCCGCACCAAGGCTCACCCCCGCTCTCTTGATGTGGCTGCCATTAAGAAGATTTACGAGGAGTCTTATTAGGCGGTATAATCGGGTCAAGGAGGGCATAAATGAGCGGGGATTTTAGGTCTGTTATGGAAGCGAGGATGGTTCAATATAAGAATGAGGTTCTTAAAGAGCAAGGGGAGGGTAAGTGGAGGGGCGGGTGTTATCCTCACATTTTACCCGAAGAAAAGTGGCAATTAAATCTCTTTGAGGGAATTAGGAACCTAGCCGTAGAGGAGTTCGAAAAGAATGAAATTGCCTGGCACCAGCAGAAGCATAATCTACTGAGTGGGCAAGTTCTATGTGCCAACTTATTCTTTCCCCTAAGAGAGCACCTCGATGTTCTCAAGCCATTCCTTTCACGTAGCTTCGGCAATGTAGAGACAGTTATCTGGCTTGACCTTGAATATGTTGGGCCTCATAACGAGGACCATTATTTTGGTGAAAAAGGAGGGCGGGGTCAAAATAGGACAAGCTCAGATGTAGCTATTACCTGGGAAGATAAAGAAAGCGATAGAAATCTGCTGCTCTTGGAGTTCAAATTTGTTGAGTCACATTTTGGTGGTTGTAGTAAGCGACCCGGTCAAGACCTGAGCTTGTGTAATTCAGTAGAAAAAGTCATTGCGGCTCCAAAAGAAAATTGCTACCGTGCCAGAGTCGGGAGAAAATACTGGGACATAATATTGTCACATGATAGTCCCTTGCGTAAAGAAGCTCTCACTACTGAAAAATACTGTCTGTTTCGTTACGATTTCTACCAGCTAATGCGCAACCAGCTCTTAGCTCATTGTATCGAAAACGACCCTGAAGCGGGCTTTAAAAGAGTTGATTTTGGAGTAATGTATCACGCTGATAACGAGGCTCTTTTGACAATGGCTAGACCTTTCGATGGAGAGAAAGACCCATTAAAAGCGTGGCTGAAGCTATTAAAAGACCCCAGCAAGAGCAAGTTTCACACCTTTACCATACAGGAGTTTTTGCGCACCGTAGACAGGAATTTACCCGAAAATCTGAGCAGTTGGCGTAACTTTTTAAGGCAGAAATATGGCCTCTAATCTGCTGTCTT
>CAZHRL010000133.1:3015-3717 GCA_964534815.1 uncultured Dehalococcoidales bacterium
TGCTGTCTTAAGGTCTAAAAATCCCTTAACTGCGCCTTTCCCAGTGGTTTAAGGTAGCAGCTATTGTTGTGCTCGGTGAGGACAAAGCGCCCATCCTCGTAAACAAAGGTGGTGATGGCGGCGGTATCCAGTCTGATATTCCAGAAGTGAGAGTTGTCCAGCCCCAGCAGGGCGCATATCAGGACTTTGTTCACCACCCGGTGTGATACCAGAAGCACTGTGCCCTTATGCCTGCTTATCAGGCTATTCACTACGGCGGCTGCCCTTTCTCTCACGTCCGGCAGGCTTTCCCCGCCGGGCATTTTCACCCTTTCTGGGTGCTGAAGCCATTCCGCATAAAGCTCTCTATATCTGGCTTTGACTTGCTCATGGGCGAGTCCTTGCCACTCCCCGTAATCAAAGTCTATCAGCCCGGGCGCGATTTCTACCGCTGTTTTGTGAGAGCGGGCAATTATTTCCGCCGTCTTCAAGGCTCGCTCCAAGGGGCTGGAGTAGATAGCCTCTATTCTGAAATCGCTCAGGTATTCTGCCAGCAGCTCCGCCTGTCTGGTGCCCGTTTCATTTAACTCAATGTCTGCCCGGCCGCGAAAGACCTCGGCGACATTCCACTTCGTCTCGCCGTGCCTTGCCAGAATGAGCGTGGTCATCTCACTGCCCTTTAGTTATAGGTCGCCGCACCAGGTAGTTACACTGTCTACTGGC
>CAZHRL010000134.1:0-3712 GCA_964534815.1 uncultured Dehalococcoidales bacterium
ACGAGGGTGGCAAATGGCAGCAGAGCGAGGCAAAGAGAATCGATGAGTTGGAAAAAGCTATCCAGCTCGGCGCAGATACCATTGACATTGAACTCAGGGCAAAAGACTTGGAGCAGTTCATCAGGCAGTTCAAGGGCAAAGCAAAATTCCTCATCTCTTTTCACGAACTCAGAGGAACGCCTCCGCTGGAAGAGATGAAGAAGCTCGTACGCCGGCAATTAGCCCTGGGCGCTGATATCTGCAAAGTAGTGCCTACGGCACAGCGCCTTGAGGACAATCTGACGGTTTTGCAGCTAATTAAGGAATTCCCTGAAGTAAAAATCGTCGCCGTTGCTATGGGCCCCCTGGGGCTGGTAAGCAGAGTCCTCTGCCCGCTGGCTGGCGGTTATTTTACTTATGCCTCGGTTACGGAGGGCAAAGAGTCCGCCCCCGGTCAAATCACAGTGGCAAACCTGAAGAGAATCTACGAAATGCTGGCAGGTGTCTAAATGATAATCTCAGGCAAAGTAAAAATTTGCGGCATCATCGGTGACCCGATAGAGCATACGATGTCGCCCGCGATGCACAATGCTGCCTTCGACAAGCTGGGACTGGACTATGTCTTTGTTCCCTTTCTGGTAAAGAAGGAGGGGTTGCGCCAGGCAATAGACGGAGTGCGGGGGTTGAACATCCGCGGCTTGGGCGTGACCATACCTCACAAAGTGGCTGTGATGCAGTACCTCGACCAGGTAGACGACCTGGCGCAGAAAATAGGGGCGGTCAACATCCTCGTGAACGACAACGGCATTTTGACAGGCTACAATACTGATGCCGGCGGCTTTCTCCGGGCGTTGCTGGAGAGAGGAATTGAGCCAAAGGGGAAAATGGTTGCCATCCTGGGAGCCGGCGGCGCTTCCCGAGCCATCTCCTTTGTCCTCGCTCAAAGAGGCTCTGACTTGATTATCCTTAACCGGACATGGGATAAGGCTATTGAGCTGGCAGAGCGGGTATCCCGCAGCTTTGGCAACAAAATCGAAGCACTGCCGCTGGATAAGGAAAACATAGCCAAAGCGCTCGGTAGGGCTGATATAATGATGAATTGTACCAATGTCGGCATGCATCCCCGTGTTAAGGAAA
Source organism: uncultured Dehalococcoidales bacterium (assembly GCA_964534815.1). Taxonomy (GTDB): domain Bacteria; phylum Chloroflexota; class Dehalococcoidia; order Dehalococcoidales; family CAZHRL01; genus CAZHRL01. The sequence continues at coordinate 1,117 of CAZHRL010000134.1, forward strand.
CTCTGGTTGCCGCCAACCAGCTTAAATCTGATATGATTGTCTTCGATACGGTCTATAATCCTATCAAGACTCAACTCCTGAAGGAAGCGGAAAAGGCTGGCGCCACGACTATCAGCGGGGTGGAGATGCTGGTCTGGCAGGGTGTCCTGGCTTTCGAGATGTGGACACGTCATAAGGCGCCGGTTGAGGTGATGCGGGAAGCCGTCATCAAAATGCTGCAAAAATGAAGACCAGTATTGCTCTCATCGGTTTTATGGGGGCGGGCAAGACGGCGGTCGGCAGGATTCTGGCGGAAAAGCTCGGCAGGGAATTCGTAGAAACGGATGCCTTGATTGAGCAGAGGGCGGGCAAGTCCATCCCCCAAATCTTTGCGCAGGATGGTGAGATAGCCTTCCGTGAGCTTGAGATTGAGGTCGCCAAAGAGGTCGCTGGACGGAAAAACCTGGTTATTGCCTGCGGCGGCGGGATTGTCCTCAATAAAATCAATATCGACCGATTGAAAAAGGAATCCGTAATCGTTTATTTGAAGACTTCTACGAGTGTGATTTTGCGGCGCTTAGCTGATGACGGGGATGAAAGACCTCTGCTCAAAGCAGGGGACAGAGCAGCCAGAATTGGAGAATTTTTAAAGTTCCGCAAGCCCTTTTATGAGCGGGCGGCTGATATTACTATCGATACCTCAAGGCTGAGCGTGGCGGCGGTTGCCGAACGAATAATCGAGAAGCTGAAGCAAGATGCGAGTTTCCATATCTAAGAGCGAAGTAACAGGCGAGGTGCGCGCTCCCTCCTCAAAGAGCTATACCATCCGCGGCTTGATGTGCGCTGCCCTGGCAAGAGGAGAGAGTAAGATAGTCTACCCCCTGAGCTCTGACGACACCGAAGCGGCGCTGAACGTGTTGAGCCAAATTGGCGTTGGCATCAGTCAGGAGAAAGACTTATGGCGGGTCAGCGGTGGCAGTTTCCATGCGCCACCCACCGACCTCTTCTGCGGCGATTCCGCAGCCACGCTACGGTTTATGACCGCTATCTGCTCGCTCGTCCCGGGAAAGTGCCGGTTAACGGCCGGTCTCTCTCTTTTTAAGAGACCGGTCCGTCCGCTGGTTGAAGCGCTGAAACAGTTAGGCGTGAAATGTTCCAGCCAGGGCGAGGTGCCACCGGTAACGGTTGAAGGCGGCCAACTAAAAGGCGGAGCCACAAAGCTGCCCGGCGACATCAGCTCTCAGTTCGTCTCGGCTTTGCTGTTTATTGCCCCCTTTGCCGAAGAAGGGATGACCATCCGGCTGACCACACCTTTAGAGTCAAAACCTTATATAGAGATGACCATTGATTGCCTGCGACAGTTTGGCATCAAAGTTAAGCCTAGCGAAGTTTTGATGAAATTTGAGATTCCCCGGCAGATATACCGACCTGCCAGATATGTCGTTGAAGGAGACTGGTCGTCGGCATCGTATTTGCTGGCGCTGGGGGCTGTCGCCGGTGAGGTAAAGGTCAAGAACCTGAACCCGGAGAGTTTGCAGGGCGATAAAATGGTGCCAAACTTCCTGAAACAGATGGGCGCCCGCGTGGAGGTTAATAGAGACTCAGTCGAAGTAAGAAAGTCCCGGTTGCAGGCAATAAGTGCCGATGTGTCCGATTGCATTGACCTTCTGCCTACGATGGCGGTTCTGGCTGCCATCGCGGAAGGCACCAGCGAGTTTGTGGGCATAAGCCGGGCGAGAATAAAAGAGTCAAACCGTGTGGCTGCCTTGCGGGAAGGACTTCAAAAAATGGGTGTTGAGGTCAAAGAGGAAGGGGATAGATTGACCATCATCGGCTCGAGACCGAAAGGCGCTGTTATCGATTCCAAAGGCGACCACCGAATCGCTATGGCTTTTGGTGTGCTGGGTGCGGCGGTGGGAGATATGGTAATCACTGGCGCGGAATGTGTCAGCAAGACATATCCCGAATTCTGGGGTGTATTAAAGAGTCTTGGAGGGGAGGTGAAGATAGATGGGGAATAGTTTCGGCCGGTTGTTTACCCTGACCAGCTTTGGCGAAAGCCACGGTCGCTGCGTCGGCGCTGTTATTGACGGCTGCCCGGCAGGTTTAGCCCTCACCGAAGAGGATATCCAGAAAGAGCTGGACAGGAGAAAGCCGGGGGTGGGTATTGGAGCGACTCCTAGGGCAGAAGAAGATAGGGTGGAAATCCTTTCCGGCGTCTTCAACGGCGTTACCACCGGTGCGCCTGTCTGCCTTCTGGTATGGAATAAGGATGTCGATTCCAGTGAGTATGAAAGAATCAGGTTCCTGCCCCGACCGGGGCAGGCGGACTACACCGCTTTTATAAAGTACGGGGGATTTAACGATTACCGGGGTGGGGGCAGGTTCTCCGGCAGAATCACTGCATCCTTTGTTATGGGTGGGGCGATTGCCAAAAAGCTGCTCGGTCTCATTGGCGTTGAGATTTTGGCTCATACCCTAGAAATCGGGGGCATCAAGGCGGAAGCAAAGAGAGTTGATGAAATCAGGGAGAATGCGGTGAAAAATCCCCTGAGATGCGCCGACCCCCAGGCTGCCGCAGCCACTCGCCGAGGAAGAGGGGGCGCGGGGTGGCTTC
>CAZHRL010000135.1:0-3703 GCA_964534815.1 uncultured Dehalococcoidales bacterium
CGGTATTCAGCGCGCCGGTCCCTCAACGGGATTGCCCACCCTGAGCGGGCAGGGGGATATGATGCAGGCACGCTGGGGCAGCCACGGCCATTACAGCATCATTGCTCTGACGCCCAACTCTCCGCAGGAGCTCTTCAACTTGACGATAAAAGCCTTCAACCTTTCGGAGAAGTATCGTGTGCCGGTGCTGATTATGTCGGAGGCTTCCACCGGGCACATGTATGAGAAGGTGGTCATCCCGCCTCCGGATAAGATTGAATTAATCAATCGGCGCAAGCCCACCGTGCCACCAGATAAGTACCTGCCCTATAAGGCAGATGCCGACCTCATTCCGCCGATGGCAGTTGCCGGCGAAGGCTACCGCTTCCATGTTACCGGTTTGACGCATGACGAGAGGGGCTATCCGGCGATGAATGCGGAGGCGCAGGAGAAGCTCATCAAACGACTCGTCGAGAAGATTGAGAAGAACAAAGCTGACATAATACAGGTAGAAGAAGAAGGCATTGACGATGCCGAGGTAGTGGTCTGCGCCTACGGCGTTCCCTCAAGGGTCGCTATTCTGGCAATTGAGCAGGCTCGCGAGGGAGGCATCAAAGTCGGTATGCTGAGGCTGATTACCGTCTGGCCCTTCCCCGAAGAGAAGGTCAGAGAGATTGCCAGGCAGGTTCAGGCTTTCGTTGTCCCCGAGATTAACTACGGGCAGATTGCTCTGGAAGTAGAGCGCTGCGCCTGCGGCAGGGCAAAAACAATCCTCGTGCCCCACATGGGCGGCGCTGTCCATAGTCCAGAGATGATATTAGAGGCTATCAGGCAGGCAGTGGAATGAGTCCGGTCGCATTGGAGAAAAAAGAGCATCCTTTAGACGCTTATCTCAGGATGGAGCGTTTGCCGCACATCTGGTGTTCTGGCTGCGGTCTGGGTATTATTCTTGCCTCCTTCCTCAGGAGCCTGCTTAAGTCCGGGCTCAATCTGGATAAAGTTGCTGTTGTTTCCGGAATCGGCTGCACGGGCAGAGCTGCGGGCTATGTTAAGCTCGACTCCTTTCATACCACGCACGGGAGGGCGGTTCCCTTTGCTACCGGTCTGAAGCTCGCCAATCCCGAGTTGAAGGTGGTTCTCTTCAGCGGGGATGGCGACCTGGTGGCTATTGGGGGGAATCACCTCATTCACGCGGCGCGCCGGAACATCAATCTGACGGTGATTTGCGTTAATAACTTCATCTACGGCATGACCGGAGGGCAGCTTGGCCCCACCACACCGACGACGGCAAGAACAACAACGACTCGTGCCGGCAATATCGAGGAATCGTTCAACATACCCTATCTGGTGGCGGCGGCTGGCGCCGTTTATGTGGCGCGCTGGACGGCAGCACAGGTGCGACAGCTGGAAAAGTCCATCGCTGAGGCTCTGCTGAAAAAGGGCTTCAGTCTGGTTGAGGTTATCAGCCCCTGCTCCACTTACTACGGGCGCATGAACAAGCTGGGCACAGCGCTAGAGATGATGCGGTACTATCGCGATAACAGCGTGGTCAAGCCGGATATCGACCTGAAGGATGCCGCTATCAAGCTGGGCGGACAGATAGTTACGGGCAAGTTCGTTGATATTGAGCGTCCTTCGCTTTTCAACATCTAGGGAGAGTGGTTATGGGGAATCGACATGAGATAAGGCTGAGCGGTTACGGTGGACAGGGCATCCTCCTGGCGGGCTATATTCTGGGTCAGGCTGCCTCCATTCATGAGAAGAAGAACGCCGTCTTTATCCAGGACTATGGTCCTGAGGCACGGGGCGGAGCCTGCCGCGCTGATGTGGTCATCTCGGACGACCCGGTGCGCTATCCCTATATCGGCACCCCCTCTATCCTGGTGGCTATGTCCCAGCCGGCTTATGATAAATACCTCCCGGCTGACCCGCAGAACACCCTGGTGATTATCGAAGAAGAGCTGGTGAAGCCCAAAGCAGTGAAGGGGGCAAAGGTGCTGGCTTTCTCGCCGAGGCGCATTGCTGAGGAGGAGTTGGGAAGAGCAACGGTAGCGAATATTGTTATGCTGGGGATGCTCACGGCGGTGACCGGTGTTGTCTCCCCGGAGGCGATGAAGAAGTCCATCCTGTCATCTGTCCCCAGGAATACCGAGGAGTTGAACCTCAAAGCCTTTGAGCGCGGCTATCAGTACGGTCGTGAGAAGTTTGGCTCTGGTTAATTACCTAACTGCAATTTCTTTCTCAAGAAGCCTTTCCTCGATTTAGCCTGTCTGGTTCCGTTCGCTTTCTCCTGGTTTTACCGTCATTGCGAGCGAAGCGAAGCAATCTCTGGGATTGCTTCGTCGCCCTTCAAGAGGAGGACTCCTCGCAATGACGTTTAACTTCAGGTGCAATCTAAAAGCAAGCATGTGCTTTGATTAGCAGATGTCTGAGTTTAAATTGTGCTATGATAAATCGCAATGTCAAACTATATGACTTTAAAACCCATCGGGTTTGTCCGAAACGAAATCAAGCAACCTGTCATGCTTGACTTCAAAAACATTGTTTCTGAGATTGTGATTGACAGCAGCCTGACCGAAGCTCTGGACAGCCTGGACGAATTCTCTCACATCATTGTCCTCTACTGGATGCACCGGTCTGACCGCCAGCCACCGCTGAAAATACACCCCCGGGGGAAAGCGGAGCTACCTCTGGTGGGGCTTTTCGCCACCCGCTCGCCAAATCGCCCGAATCCGGTGGGGAAGGCAACGGTGCGCTTGCTCGAGCGGCGGGGCAACATACTGAGGGTGGAGGGGCTTGACGCCATTGACGGCACGCCGGTGATTGATATCAAACCCTATCTCCCCCATAACGATTCGATGGATAACGTTAAAGTGCCCCCATGGATAACCAGCCAGTAAACCAGCGACTATTGGAAATCTACCAGCGTCTGTTTGCCTGTTACGGACCGCAGCACTGGTGGCCCGGGGAGTCGCCTTTTGAGGTCATGGTGGGCGCTATCCTCACTCAGTCCGCTGCCTGGGGCAATGTGGAAAAGGCGCTCGCCAACCTCAAGGTAGTTGGAGCGCTTTCGGCAGAGGCGCTACGCCGACTCAGCCTGCCCGAACTGGCGAAGCTTATTCGTCCCTGCGGGTATTACAATGCCAAAGCGCTCAAGCTAAAGTCTCTGGCCCTCTGGCTGGGAAAATCCTGTGGTGATAATCTCGATAAGCTCTTTGCTAAGGATACCGCAACTCTGCGCCAGCAGCTTCTTGCCGTTCATGGCATCGGGCAGGAAACCGCCGATTCCATCCTGCTCTATGCGGCTGGCAAGCCCATCGTTGTTATCGATGCTTATACAAGGCGTATTATCAGCCGCATCGGCTTAGCTCCCGAAAGGGATAGCTACTCTGCTTATCAGGCGCTCTTCATGGAAAATCTGCCCGGGGAGGTAAAGCTGTTCAACGAATATCATGCCCTCTTCGTCTGTTTGGGCAAGAAGGTCTGCCGCAAGCAGCCTCTCTGCGCTCTGTGCTGCCTTCGACAATTATGTTGTAGCAGTCTCAAGCTGGGAAAACCAGAGATTGCTTCGCTTCGCTCGCAATGACAGCAGAAGCTGGGCAAAAGGGGACGTTAGTACTTTTGGAAACCTTCCACTTTAAGGGCACAGAGGTTGTAAGAAGGGGACGTAGTCCCCTTGTTTGCATAGTCACAATACACCCCATTTAGCCTTCCGTATGCGGGT
>CAZHRL010000136.1:0-3689 GCA_964534815.1 uncultured Dehalococcoidales bacterium
TGTCGGTCACGCACGACAATGCAGCAGCCATCTCGCTGTACGAGAAGCTGGGTTCTATCGAAGTACTGCGACGAACCAATCGCCCGATTATGAGGTATTTTGTGGAGAAGCAGTGAGGATGAGACTGGCTGTGCTTCTCGACAAGCTATTATCTCTCCATCATACTTAACCTATTCAGAGTCTCTCTTTTCTCACTGAATCCCAGTTTAGTCTTGTTTATCGCTCGCTTCAGAAGCTCAATAGACTGGTCATAGGTCTGGCGGTCAACCGGGTAGGGGATGCCATCCTTACCGCCGTGAGCGAAGCTATAGCGGGCGGGGTCGCGGTAGCTGGGTGGGACTCCGTAGACCAGCTCGGAGATAAGGCTCAGGGCACGGATGGTCTTGGGACCGACCCCCTGAAGTCCCAAAAGCTGCTCGAAGTCCTGCGGCTGCCGCTCGTAGGTGCTCAGGAGAATCTTGCTCAGGCTATCGGGGTGAAGGTCTTGCATAGTCAGGGAGTGGCGGGAAGGTAAGTCCAGAGTCTTAAGTCGTTTCAGGTCGATGATAAGTTTTTCAGGCTTTTCATTGGTGGCTACCTCTGTGATAGTGGTTCGTGCCGGCGCCGACTCGCTCGCCACCAGGTTCAGCGCCTGTCCTCTTGCTTCGGACAGAATAGCGGCGTGAGGCTCGTTAACAAAGTCGGTTACATTTTCGCCCAGCCAGTGGTAGCGGCGGGCGTAGCGGGCGGTCTCATTCATCCCCTGCTGCACCACCGCCCGCGAGCCGTTAGAGGTGAAAAGAAAGGTGTGGTGGTAAAGCTGATAGCCATCTTGAATGGCAGCGCTGTCCACCTTGGCTGATATACGGCTGGCGTAGACCAGAGGTGCAGCGTCGAGGGAAAGATTTTCGCCCCACCTTTCCAGCTCAGCCGGCGTTTGCCGTGAAGTCCTGCCTTTACCGCCAGCCACGAAAAAGCCCAGGTCTTTTTCGATGCCACGGATGCCCTCCTTGAGAGCGCCGCAGAGGGTCGTGGTTATCCCACTTGAATGCCAGTCGAAGCCTAAAATACAGCCGAAAGCCTGAAACCAGAAGGGGTGGGAGAGCCGCCGCAGCATCTCCTCAGGACCGAATTCAGACACGATGGCAATGGTGATTTCACGTGACAATTGCACCATGCGCTCGAAGAGCCAGCGCGGCGCTTTGCCGCCGTGGAGGGGAAGGTTGGCAATCCCGGTTCTCGTGGGAATAATTGGAGCCGACATAACGGTTCTTTTCTTTTCCGGTTGATATTGATGTCCGACCCTATCCCCTGACCCCTTCCCCTGTTAGGGGGAGGGGAAAATATATATTCAAGGGGGCTGCGCCCCCTTCTTACAACCCCTGCTCTTTAGCGCAACCAAATGAGCAGAGCCAACATAATAGCCTCAGTCCTTTTTTACAACCTGTCGGCCAGTTTATACATATTTTCGTAGGCTTTACCGAAGTCGGGGCTACTCTTTTCCAGCTTTTCCCGAAGGGCAGTCATCCTCTGGATAAACTCGTGCCTGTCTCGATTCTTGACCCGTTCACTCCAGGCTTTGACTTTGCTCTGGAAGAGTCCTTCCGCTTCGACAACACGGGGCAGGTTCATCTGGATGGAGGCGTAAAGCTCCGGGTCTTCGGAGAGGACGCTTTCCACCAGCGTCAGCAGCGCTTTATAGGTAATCCCGCCGATGGCTTTCATCTGTTCCAGCTTATCGAAGCTGAGCAGGGTATCCGCCGAAGCGATGGCGATGAAGTGGGACAGCCCGAGGATGACCGACATCATTTCATCATGCTCTTGAGGCGTCATGATAGCGACTTTAGCCCCCTTTGTTTCCAGGTACTGCCTGACTTTCTGTGCCAGGGCTGTCTCTTTTTCGTCCGTCGGCGTGAGCACGAAGTTGTGGCTGGCGAGGCTTCTGGCGCCGGGACCAAAGACCGGGTGCGCCCCCAATATCAGTCCCTTTTTGATATGCTGGTGCATGGCTTCCACCGGCAATACCTTGACCGAGGTAACATCGAAAATAAGCTGCTCCGGGCGAGTATAAGGAGCAATCTGTTCCACAACTTCGGCAAAACTATCAATGGGCACGGAGAGCACCACGATATCCGCCTGCTTCACTGCCTCCTCATTGGGGGCAATCTCTACACCAAGCTGCCTCTTGGCTTCGAGGAGCTTCTTTTCGTTTCTGCCGGTGATAACTACTTCGTGCCCCTCTTTCCGGAGAAATTGAGCAAACCACCGCCCCATCTTCCCCGAGCCGCCGATAATGGCTATCTTTTTCTTTTCGCCCATCTTACCTACTTTGCCTTAGGGTATGAACCGAGCACCTTGACGAAAAGCGAGGTATTTTCCAGGTTCTCCAGAGCCTCCCGGCATATCGCATCTTCGCGGTGCCCCTCGAAGTCGAGATAAAAATTATACTCCCACGCCTTGCGCCGCGTCGGCCTGGACTCAATCTTGGTCAGATTGATTTTTCTCGTGGCGAGCTCCTTCAAAGACTGGTAAAGAGCACCCGGCTTGTGCTTCACCGAGAAAACGATGGAGGTCTTATCATTGCCGGTGCGCGGGGAATCGTGCTTGGACAGGATGAAAAAGCGGGTGAAATTGTTGGGGTTGTCCTCGATTTCCCGCACCAGAATCTTCATACCGTAAATCTCAGCCGCCCTGGCGCTGGCGATGGCACCGCTGTCTGGCGACCCCTTCTCCTTGATGAGCTTGACACTGCCGGCAGTATCATAGGTGGGGATTAGCTCACAGCCCAGGTGGCGGAGAAAGGTCTTGCACTGACCGAGAGCCTGAGGATGAGAGTAGACTTTTTTAATTGAGTCCAGCCGCGACTCCGGCATGCCGATAAGGCAGTGGACAACGCGCAGCTCTATCTCACCGCAGACCTTGAGACTGGAATCCAGAAGCAAATCGTACGACTGGCTGATGCTACCCTCCAGTGAGTTCTCGACGGGGACGACGCCAAACTGCACCTCGTCCTTCTCCACCGCCTTAAAGACATTCTCCAGGCTTTCGCAGGGTTTCAAGAGGATGAAAGTGCCGAAGAACTGGTAGGCGGCTTCCTCGCTGTAGGCGCCAATCTCGCCCTGGAAGGCAACACTCGCCCCCTGCACCCTCTTGGAAATAGTGATAATTTGCTTATAAAGACTTTCCACGTCTTCCGGGCTTATTTTTTCCTGCTGGGCAAGGCGAATGACGTGCTCCAGGACGCTCTTTTCCCTCTCGCTGTCCTCAATCTGCTTTCCCTGTTCCCGCTTCTCGCTCCCGATTTGCTCGGAAATCTTTATCCGTTCAGCAAGGAACTGGATTATTCCGGCATCCAGTTCATCTATTTTCTTTCTCAAATCTTCCAAGCTCATTTTATTACCCTCGGAAGCAGTCCTGCCTGTAGAGCAAAGTCGCAGAGCGTGACCGCCATCATTGATTCTACGACAACCACCGCGCGCGGGACAATGCAAGCATCGTGTCGCCCCGTAACGGATAGAGTGGTTTCACCCATATCCTTCAGATTCACCGTCTGCTGGGTCTGGGCAATGGAAGCCGGCGGTTTCACGGCAACGCGGACAACAATAGGCATACCGCTGCTGATGCCGCCGAGTATGCCGCCAGCATTATACGTTCTGGTCTCTATCTTACCATTTTTGATGACGAAGGGGTCGTTATTCTCCGAACCCCTC
>CAZHRL010000137.1:0-3659 GCA_964534815.1 uncultured Dehalococcoidales bacterium
CAATGGTCTTCATCGTGGAGAGCCTCAGGATAGGAAAGATTACCCTCGCTTGCCTCTTAAAAGGCTACCCACCCCCTTTATCCCCCTCCCTTAGCGAAGGGAGGGGGAAGATATAAGAAGAGGGGCTGACGCCCCTCTTAAACACCCCCCGTTATAATTTCAGTTTACATAATGTAGTCAAGAGAAATTGTGGTATAATGAGGGTATGACATGGAGATACGTTGTATGTCGTGCAGCCCCATTGTTGCTCATCATTTTACTCGTTTCGTATTTTAGTGGCGATGGATGGCGTGCATTCCCAAGTGCACTAGTGGCTTGGGGCACAATACTACTCGCATTTGCCACGTTTTCGCTTGTCCGGCACAGTAAAGAACAAGAAGACCATCGGCGACAGGAAGAACAGGCAAAGGAAAGGCGTGATAGAAAAGAACGCTTATTAAATGAGATTATTGAGTGGGCAGAAGATGTCGCAAGTTCGGCTTTTCACCGAAAAGGAAAGAACGACGAAGAATTCTGGCGAGTATTATTGGATTACAGAAATCTACAGGCCAAAATGGGATATATTGCTATTATTGCAAAATCAAATTTCTCTGAAATAAGCGAAGCATTACTTGATACATCGGAAAAATTAAATGAATTAGAGAAATATACAAAAGGCTGCACCGACCATACGGCAGATGCGAGTAGCCTTTGGAAACATGAGAAAATTCTAGAGCAATCAGTAGAGAGGTTACTGAAAGAAGCCGCCGAAATCAAGGTCAAACTTATAAGTTGACCCCCTCTTTTTCCAGCCTTCTTTATTATGTCAACCTTTCTAACCGTAAAGCTTTGGTTCGCACTATATATGTTATGTAAGATACTATCATATTATACATACTCGTTGCGCCAAACGCTCCCCTACTCAAACCAAAACAAAAAGTAGAACCAATCAATACATCGGCTCTACTCATCGAGGTGGCAATTACGTGGGCTCGGTAGGGATCGAACCTACGACCAATCGGTTATGAGCCGACCGCTCTACCACTGAGCTACGAGCCCCCGGGGAGAAGTAACTCCAAGCTGGATTATAGTCGAAGCAGAGTCGGTTTTCAAGGTTTCTCCAATATTATGTCAACTATTCTCAATCTTGTAGAGCTTCCCAGCCGAGGCATCGACGATGAGGTAATCGCCAGTGTGCAACTGGCGAAAGGTGTCCTCAGAGATGGCGAGAATGGGGACGGTCTTACTGTAAAGCTCCTGAGCCACTATGGCACCCAGAGCCAGTATGTGCTCCACGTCCACACTAACGATGGCACTGGGAGCATTGGAACAGCGCACTGCTTCCAGAAGAACAGCCGATGTTGTGCTCGAACCACGCCCGCGAGGATAGACAAAGACTTTATCTTTGATGGATTCGCCTGCCAGATTGCTGCGGGGATTGATGACTTTTCCGGTTACCGGGTCGAGGTCGCCCCAGAAGCTAAAGGGCTGTTCTGAAACCAGAGCAAAGCCTTCACCAACGCCGGCGACCACGCCTTTACCACTACCAATCGCTCTCTTCATGCTAAGCCCCCCTCACCTCGCCAGTAAGCGCTGCCTCCACACACTTCTCCAGACCGCTAAAAACGACCTTGCTTCCCATTATTCCGGGGGCGTAGTGAGCAAACTTGCCTGAGTTGGTCACGAGCAGGCGGAATTGCCAGTTGTCCAGAGCCCAGTTGAGGACACAGGTATCTTCGAGAACTTTAACGCCAGAGGCACTGAGCGCATCCAGCAGACCCGTCTGCTCCAGCCAGCGGTGGACGGTGCGGTTGGTCTGCACCCAGAACTCGACGCCCCGGCGCACCTTCCTGCCATTTAGAACTCGAACCAGTTGCTCCAGTTCACTGTAGGAAGAGTGAGGGCAGCCGATTGTCACCAGGTCAACCTGTCCGCCTTCGCCCGTGTTCAGACTCTGACGCGCTTTGAGTATTTCCTCTTCGCTGATTTCCTGAATCAGTAGTGGCTGCTTCCCCTGGAAGGCAGCTTCGTAGGTGAAAGCCTCGGGCGTTATCCCCAGGATGTGAAAGAGCGCTACATTTCCCGATGAAGCTGCCGCTGCGCTCAGCCCCTTGAGATGGTCGGGCGTGGTGCTCTCGGGCATGCCCTCAATAACCGGAATTCTTCCCTGAGCCATAGCACCAACAATGTAGCCGATTAAAGGATAGGTTGAGTCGTCATTGAAGTCGAACAGGCGTGGGTTCTTAATCTTCAGCAATACCTCGCCTCTCCGGTTCTCGGTCAGATGCAGACTGAACTTGGGCACCCTTCCCGTTACCGCAGCACAGATATCAGCAAAATCGCCATAGCGGGCGGTTCTTGCCCCGATGACTGAGTTGACGAAGTTGATAGCATTGGACTCCGCCCAGGCTATCTGCTGCCCAAACCTCGGCACGATACCATAGAGATAAGGAGCACATGTCCAGGTGGGCACAGCCCCCAGGCGCATACAGGCATCCTCAAGACGACGGCTTTTCTCAGCAAATGCGGGGGGAATTCTGAACTCCCGCCAGCGCTTCATATCCCTTGATATGGGGTTCGTGGTTGCCGGTACGCAAACTTTCCCGCCATAGTCAGCCATCTTCTCAGTAAACTCCAAGCCAGCCTCACCCACAGCCTTGAAGGAACAGCCATCTAGATGAACCTGGCTGATAGGCATCAATTCTTCAGCACCGTAAAGCTCCCCCAGCTTGCTCAGTATGGTCATGGCCATGGCGACAGCTTTGCCATACTTGCCGTCCAGCATTCTCTTTTCTTCGTCGGTCAGTCTCACAGATACCTCCCCTTACTTGTTCAACGCTCGTGCCAAATCAAGCAAGCGCAAGTCCAGTTGCTTTTTATGGGCGACCACCTCGGCGAGCGGTGTGGTGGCATATTCGCCTTTAAGCAAGCCCACCAGAACACCGTGCTTACCCTGTGCCAGACAATCTGTTGCCACAGCCCCCATTCGCGTGCCAAGCAGACGGTCGAAGGCGCCAGGGGCACCGCCACGCTGCACATGCCCCAGAATCGTCGCCCGGAGCTCAAATCCCAACCGCTGCTGATGCTCCTGAAAGTAGCTCTGCAGCTTTTCCGCATTGTACCTGGCACCCTCGGCAACTACCACCAGCGCATGAGCCTTGCCCTTGCGATAGGCATCGCGTATCCTCTCAGCAATGGTCTCCGGGTCTGTCTCCATCTCAGGAATGACGACGTATTCTGCGCCGCCAGCGATGCCCGCCATCAGCGCCAGATAACCGCAGTCGCGCCCCATCACCTCAAGGAGAAAAGCCCGCTGATGAGACGAAGCGGTAATCTTGAGCCGGTCGATTGCTTCCAGAGCAATGTTCAAAGCGGTGTCGACACCGATGGTGATTTCCGAACCATAGAGGTCGTTATCTATGGTGGAAGCGATGCCCACCACCGGAAAGCCCATCTGGGAGAGGGCATAGGCTCCTGCCTGAGAGCCGTTACCCCCGATAACAACCAAGGCATCAATGGCATGCTGCTCGAGGGTCCTGAGCGCTTTGAGTCGCCCCTCCTCCGTCTCGAATTCAGGGCAGCGGCTGCTCCCGAGGATTGTGCCACCCTGCTGGATGATGCCGCCCACATCCCGCGCCCCCAGCGGCTGGATATTGTCATTAACAAGTCCAACATAGCCA
>CAZHRL010000138.1:0-3637 GCA_964534815.1 uncultured Dehalococcoidales bacterium
TAGGTCAAGCCTATCATGGGTAAGAACATGTCTGAAGATAGGTAACATTTGTCCAAAATGTTTAGGCAGACGAGAACCTTTGACTTTAGCTTCTTCTCTTCAACCACATATTGACAATGGGCTATTTTAGTGTATAATCTGCCTGGTCGACTAAAGGAGGTGAACAATGCCACAAATATTCAAAGCTCTAACTACAATAATGGCTTGGGTACTATGGATATCCGCCCTGGTAATGGGATTCAGCGTCTTGATAATGGGTATCATCCGAGGAGAGCTGTATGGTTCGGCACCCGTACCAATGTCAGATTGGGCTGGGTTCGCGATTGCACTTGCCTTTGCAATTGGCTCAGTCGTTGTTATGAAAATCAGAAAGACCTTGGAATAAGCCCTTCTGCGGTTGAGCTGAACCCTGAAAATAGATAGTCGCTGGCGCAAGAGAGTACGACGGGGTCCATTAGCCTATAACCGGGGAAGAAAGAACGCTGCCATTGCTAATATTAAATACGCCGAGATGCAATCCGTAGTTCGGAGGATAGGGGTCTGAAAGGATTGCACATTAGCTTGTTTCGTGACCTCCGAGCGAATTTGAATGCAAATCCTTGACTTTATTATTTTCTTCATTCAAAATGTGGTAGAAAGAGGGGTAGGTCAAAATAGATTCCCCTACCTTCAAGGAAGGAGGTGATGACCCGGGGGAAAAAGACCAGCTGCTTCGGCGGATTTTGCTTGAATCTCCGGGTTAAGTTAGCCTCAAAAATCTTGAAAATCCCTGGAAATTGAACTTGTACCTTCTAAGCAGCGGGTCGTGGGTTCGAATCCCACCAGGGACTCCAGTTTTAGAGGAATGACAGATTGGTGATGAGGCTTGCTCTACTTCTCACCAAATATCATTTTAAGCTCGTATACGACGCTGCCGCTTCTCTTTTCAATGTTAAATCCCATTTTCTCAAGATGTAATGCCTGCCCACCCCGACAATCTTTTCCTTTCTGCCGGTTGGTATTACCGCCACGATTGCCATTTCCCGGGTGTAATCGATTTATCGGGTGAGATTGCTTCATCCTTCAAAAGAAGGACTCGCAATGACGAGGTGCGATGATGTTTGTAAGCAAACCCATTATGGGGGCAGATATTATGATATACTGTTAACGATAAGTCCTCACTCTCAGGAAATGGAGCAAAAGACAGGTTGTTCTACGGCTGGTGGGTAGTCACCCTTGCCTTCATTGCTACTGCCTTCGGAGGCGCCACAATCTGGTATGGCTTTACCGCCTTTTTCGACCCGCTGATTGCTGAATTTGGCTGGAGCTATACGGCAATATCGCTGGCTGCCTCTTTTCGCTCAATAGAGGTGGGGCTGCTGGGTATTTTTATTGGCTTTATCGTTGACCGCTTCGGCAGCCGGCGTATTATCTTTGTCGGGTCAGTGTTGACTGGCATCGGCTATATATTGCTGAGTCGCGTCAACTCGCTGGCTGCCTTTTATGCGCTGTTTCTCCTCATCTTCATCGGCTCGACCGGCATAAGCAGCATCATTTTCTTTCAGGCTGTAACACGGTGGTTCCGTAAACGCCTTGGTCTGGCGCTGGGCATTGCCTCGGCAGGATACGGTGCGGGTGGGTTTGCTGTTCCCGGCATCGTCTACCTCATTGACCTCCTGGGATTCAGAACCGTCTTCATTATCATTGGGATAGGGGCAATAGTCATCGGCGGTTTGACCAGTTTCTTCATACGCGACCGACCCGAAGATAAGGGTCTTCTCCCTGATGGAGTAACTTCAACCGAAACCGGGCAGGATACGGGGAACTCTGGCTTAAAGCCTTTTACCATTGCTGAGCAGACCAGGAGCTATTCTTTCCGAGAAGCCATATCCGACCCAGCCTTCTGGATACTCACCTACGTTTCTACGATGAGTACCCTTTCCGTGATGATGGTGACCACGCATGTCATGCCCTATCTGGAACACATCGGCTATGCCCGCTATACGGCGAGCATGGTGGCGATGATGATTCCAGTAACCAGTATCGTTGGCAGATTGAGCCTCGGCTGGTTATCTGATATCACGAGCCGTAAAGTTACCTTCCTTCTGGCAGCAATAGGACAAACGATAGGTATTTTGCTGTTCCTCTACGCCAACGTTTCCTTTGCCTTAATTATTCCCTTTGTGGTTTTCTATAGTATCAGCTATGGTGGTATCATAGTTTTACGCCCGGTAGCACTGAGGGATATATACGGCAGTGCCCATATCGGCTCGATTCTCGGATTCAGTCTAGGATTGTCGAGCCTCATCAGTTTAGGTGGTCCCTTACTGGGCGGCTGGGTATTTGATGCCACGGGTAGTTATGATATTGCCTGGCTCATCAGCAGTATTCTAGTTTTTGTCGGCATACCGCTGCTACCGCTCATGAAAAGTCCACCCGTTATGGCAAAGGGGGGTTCCCCAAGAATAGGAGGTCAGTAGTGAAAACTGATGATATTGGCTGGTTGAGCGCCAGCGATTTAGCCCGACTTATCAGGGCAAAGAAGCTCTCACCCGTTGAGGTGATTAAAAGCTTTCTCGAGCGTATAGAAGCCATCAATCCCAAGATAAATGCCTTTGTTACCCTGACCGCAGAATCGGCTCTGGCTGCCGCTAAAGAGGCTGAGATTGCCATTATGAAGGGAAAGGCGCTGGGTTCTCTTCACGGCGTGCCCTTTGCTGTCAAAGACCTGACTTTTACCAGAGGTGTGCGCACTACCATGGGAAGCAAGCTGCTGGAGCACTTTTTTCCTGATGCGGATGCAATTCACATTGAGAGACTCAAGCAGGCGGGAGCCATTTTGCTGGGGAAGACCAATACCCCGGAATTTGGCACTCTTGCCGTGAGTGATAATCTGATTTTCGGAGCGACGCGTAACCCGTGGCATCTGGGAAGGACCTCGGGTGGTTCCAGCGGCGGCTCGGCAGCGGCGGTTGCCGCCGGGCTGTGTCCTATCGCTACGGGCAATGACGCTGGTGGCTCGATACGTATTCCCGCAAGCTGCTGCGGAGTCTTCGGTATCAAACCGCAGTTCGGACGGATACCAATCTACCCGCCCGTTCGTATGTTTGAGATACGGCTCCACGAGGGTCCCATAGCCAGAACAGTGGAAGACGCGTCGCTCATGCTTGATGTCATGTCCGGTCCACACTGGGGCGACTACCGTGCTCTGCCCACCCCTACTGTGAAGTATGCTAATTCGTTAAAAGGCGGTGTCAAAGGACTGAAGGTAGCCTGGAGTTCTAATCTTGGCTACAACAAGGTGAGCCGTCAGGTTCTGGCAGTCTGTGAAAAGGCGGCTCGGAAATTCTCCGAGATGGGAGCGGAAGTCGAAGAGGCGAATCCAGACTGGGGAATGGTAGACACCATTCATACTAAGATTGCCAGTGCTGAGACAATAGCGCTGTTGTCTGAATTTGGGCCGCTGGCAGAGGTGAAGAAAAAGCTTTGCCCGGCGCTGGCGGCACGCCTGTCTGCCATGCCTGTTCTGACCGCCCCCGAGTATCTCAAAGTGATGTTCGAGCGACAGGAGCTAATCGCCAGGATAGGTGACTTTTTCCAGAAATATGACTTGCTGCTGGCGCCCACTATCGGCGTGGTAGCGTGGCCTATTGAAATT
>CAZHRL010000139.1:0-3613 GCA_964534815.1 uncultured Dehalococcoidales bacterium
CAGACTCGCTCCACCGACCAGGGCGCCATCTATCTCCGGCTGTCTGATGAACTCGGCGATATTCTCGGCGGTGACGCTGCCTCCGTAGAGGATGCGCAGATTTTCGGCAACTTTCTTACCATAGAGCTCTGAAATATTATGTCGAATAAATCCGATGGTGTCATTTGCTTGCCTGCCGGTGGCTGCCTTGCCTGTGCCGATAGCCCAGACCGGCTCATAGGCAATAACCAGCCCGTTAAGCTCTTTTATCCCAGATAGAGAGCCGCTGAGTTGCCTGCTGACTACCTCCTCAGTTCTCCCCGCTTCATTTTCTTCCAGCCTTTCGCCGACGCATAAAATTGGCTTCAAGCCCGCCTTCAGTGCCGCTCGAATCTTTTTGTTGACAACCTCATCTGTTTCGTGGAAATACTGCCTTCGTTCCGAGTGTCCGATAATGACAAACTCGCATAGCTCGGCGAGCATGAGCGACGAAATCTCCCCGGTATAGGCTCCCTTTTCTTCGAAATGCAGGTTTTGCACACCCAGCTTAATTGAGCTTGCGTTAATCAGCTCTTTTACTGCTACCAGTGAGACAAAGGGGGGACAGATAACCTTCTCTAGGCCGCCAATTTCATCCAGCCTCGGGCGCATTTCCCTGACCAGTTTCACTGCTTCGTTGACGGTGGTATTCATTTTCCAGTTGCCCGCAATCAGGGGCAGACGCATTTTGGACTCCTGTTCTCTAGGCACCGTATTTATTCAGCTTCAGGGCGTGCGCCATCGCCAGGGTCATAATCTCGGTGGCGGGGAATCTACCCAGTTGACCCAGTCCGCAGGCTGATTCAGAGAACTCAGTTACCCTGTCCGGACGGCAGTATCTGGAGTAAAGGATAATTGGCACGGGGTGCCAGCTATGAGCTTTCAGTATCGATGGTGTTGAATGGTCGCCGGTAACGATGATGACTTCTGCTTCAAGTTTGGTGATTTCAGGCAAGAGTCGGTCAATCTGCTCGAGGACTTTAACCTTGCGGGCAAAGTCGCCATCCTCGCCGGCGCTATCCGTCCCTTTGATATGAACGAAGAAGAAGTCGTAATCAGCGTAATGCTCCTTCAGCGTGGCAAACTCCTCCTCAATGGTGGTACCGGTTTCCAGAATCTCCATGCCGACCAGTCTCGCCAGCCCACGGTACATGGGATAGCTGGCGATAGCGGCTGGCTTCAGCTTATAGATGTCGCTCATCGTGGGGAAGCTGGGTGGTCGGGAGAAGCCACGGAAGAGAATCATATTAGCGGGATAGTGGTCAGCCAGTATCTCTTTAGCACGAGCGACAAACTGGTTGGCGATGTTCGCCATTCTACCCGCTTCGGGGCGTAGCGCTGAGATGGGTTTGGGAGCAAGCCCCGGTTGTTTCGGGTCGGAATCGCTGACTTCGGGAGCGATTCCTTCACCGCGGAAGACAGCGATACAGCGGTGTTCTCTTACCGGGCGGATTATGATTTGGACATCATCAATGACAGCGCCATCCAGGAGCTGGCACAGTTCAAGGCACTTTTCCGTAGAGATGCGACCAGCCCTGCGGTCAGTAACCAATCCAGATTTATCTATGGTACAGAAGTTGCCTCGAGCGGCAATATCCTTTGGCCGAAGCTCAAAATCGATGCCCATTGTCTCCAGCACCCCCCGACCCACGTTAAAGGTCATGGGGTTGTAGCCGAACAGAGCCAGGTGCCCAGGACCGCTGCCAGGGGTTATGCCGCGCCCTACCGGGTCAATCAAGCCGCAGACACCTTTTTTGGCTAGCTGGTCGAAGTTTGGTTTTCTGGCTGTCTCCAGTTCCGTCTTGCCGGTCTGAGGGTCAGGTAGTCCACCCAGACCATCGATGACCAGCAAGACAATCTTGGAAGCAGTGGGTATGGAAATGCTCTTGATTAACTCCAGGTTCTTATCAAGGGTCGTTATTTTATCGAGCAGCGCTTCTACCCCGGGCAATGGTTGACCGCTCAAAAACCTCATTGAGGCGCCGCCACCGGTGGAAACGAAGGTCATCTCATCAGTTAAGCCCATGCCAGTTACTACTTCGGCGGTGGAGCCTCCGCCAATAATGGTGATAGCGCCCAGGTTAGCCAGGATTTTCGCTATGGCTTTGGTCCCCTTAGCGAACTTGGGTATCTCATAGATGCCCATAGGCCCGTTCCAGAATACCGTCTGGCAGCGGCGCAATTCTTTCCGGAAGTGTCTGATTGTCTGGGGTCCAATATCCACAATCCTCTGGTTTTGCGGTATGTTTTCGATAGAGACAATCTCGGTCTTGGCTTTAGCACTGTTCTCTTTGGCAACGAGGACATCAACGGGCAAGAGCAGGTGCACTCCCTTTCTTGTTGCCTTTTCCATTAGCTCTACGGCTGTGTCCAGCATCTCCGCTTCAACCAGTGACTGTCCTACTTCGCAGGATTCGGCTTTTAGAAAGGTCGCTGCCATGCCGCCACTGATAAGTAGATAGTCCACCTTGTTCATGATATTTTCCAGCATGCCAACCTTGTCGCTGATTTTGGCGCCGCCAAGGAGAACAGCGAAAGGATGGGCTGGTGCTTTCAAAATTTGTCCCAGGTTTTCCACCTCTTTTTCCAGTAATAGTCCGGCTACAGCTGGGAGATAATTGGTAATCCCGACTATTGAAGCTTGAGAGCGATGGGAAGCGCCGAAGGCATCATTGACAAAGGCATCGGCGAGGCGGGCTAAAGCCTGGGCGAAGGAGGCAGTTGCCTGTTCTTCTTCTGGGTGAAAGCGGAGGTTTTCCAGAAGCAAAACGTGGCCACTCTTCAAAGTGGCTACTGAATTCTCCACTTCGGGACCAATACAGTCCGTAGCTACTCCCACCTGCTGCCCCAGAAGCTGGGACAGACGCTGGGCAACCTTGGTCATGCGCAGACTATCAACTACTTTGCCTTTGGGTCGGCCCAGATGTGAGCAGAGGATAACCTTTGCTCCTCTTTCGATGAGATAGCGGATGGTCGGGAGGGTCGCCTGGATGCGGGTATCATCGGTTATCTTACCCGTTTTCGGGTTCAGCGGGACGTTGAAGTCGACTCTAATCAAGACTCTCTTGCCGCCAACTTCAATGTCCCGGACTGTCATCTTGTTCATTTCCGCTCCCTCCTTCAGTCATTTGGAGATAGTTCAGCCACTTTTAGTAATTTCCACGGATGGTTGATTATTTAGGCGTGAGGATAAGAGGGTGTATGCTATGTTCTTTTACTACCTGCCCTTGTGTCCCCCCTCTCCTTGACCGTTAGTAAAGAGCCGGAATCAAGGTTGGGAAACCAGGTTAGGATTTGCTGGGCAATGCCTCTAGCATCAAGCCCGCATTTGGCACGAAGGAAACTCTGCGCCCCGTGTTCGATAAACTGGTCGGGAAGACCCAGGCTTCTTAGCTGAACATCATTCAAGCCTGATTTCAGGAGCAGTTGAGCGATGCTGCTGCCGAAACCACCGCAGATGGTGTTTTCCTCAACGGTAACAATATGCTTAATCCGGCTAGCCAGTCCTATGATGAGCCCAGAGTCGAGTGGCTTGGCATAGCGGGCATTAACCACAGTCGTCTCGATGCCCTTTGCCGCCAGTATCTCAGCAGCC
>CAZHRL010000140.1:0-3591 GCA_964534815.1 uncultured Dehalococcoidales bacterium
GTTAAGGTTCTTTTTAAAGGCAATATTTAGGTTACCACAATTCACGGGACATGTCAAGAGCGGCAAGCCCTTTAAAAACCAAACCTGACCTGCCGCTCTTGATGGGATGACAAAATATTTTACGATTGCCCCTTAATAAGCTCCATACCCCGGTCAAAAGCCTTCATATTAAGCTCAAAGGCTTTGGGGAACCTGTCCTTTAGCTCCACCATCATCGCTTCCCGGTCCAGGGGCAATACCCCCAGTCCAATGAGAGAGCCAATGAGAATGGTGTTGGCGACGATGGGTCTGCCCATCTTCTCCGCCTCTTCCGTGGCATTAACCATCCACGTTTTTGCCGAGAGACCCTTTATCATGTCGATAAGCTTATCCAAGTCAGGGTATTCGGCATCGCCACTGATAACGTCGACGGAGTAAATTGGCCTGGGGTTAAACAGGGTAACCACCTTGGGATTGCCGTATTTCCCCAGTATGCGCAGGGTCTCTGAAGGCTCCATGCCGAGGATGACATCCGCCTGACCTTCCAGTATGAGCGGACTGTACTGGGTATCCTTGGAGGCCCTCAGGTGGCTCATCACCGGACCGCCTCTCTGTGAAGCGCCGTAGGTTTCCCCAACGGTTACCACGTAACCCTGTCTCACCAGGGCGCTGCCGATAGTCAGGGAAATCATGACATTACCCTGCCCGCCTACGCCCGTAATAATTACATTTAACGGGTCTTTGATTAAAGCTTTCTTGGTCATGCTGCCTCCTTTATAATGGCGTCATGGGGACAGATACTGGCACAGACGCCACATCCAGCACAGATAACGGTATCTATCTTTGCCTTACCGCTCTTCTGGTCCCAGACCAGTCCAGGGCAGTGGAATACCCTGGTGCACAAACGGTCACAGCCGCAGGTCTCGCCGACGCATTTCTCCGCCTCGACGTGCACCTTATAGGGGGCTTTCTCTTTACGTGCCCGCATCAGTTCACACGGGCGGCGCATGATGAGCACCTTTGTTCCGTCAGTATCACTGAGAGCATCCAGTATGGTCTGCTCCGTTTTCTCAAGGTCAAACGGGTCGCAGATGGTAACCTTGGCTCCCATGGCACGACATAATTCTTCCATGCTGACGAGCTTTGCCTGCTCACCTGTGGCGTTGACTGAAGTTCCCGGATGGGGCTGGAATCCGGTCATAGCCGTACCGCCGTTGTCCAGAATAACCATAGAGAAGTTCGAACCGTTATGGATGGCGTTGACCAGTGCCGGCATGGCGGCGTGGTAGAAGGTGGAGTCGCCGCAGATAGAAAGCACTGGCTGGTCAAAACCATACATACCAAGCTGGCCCAGGCCGTTAGCCACGCCGGTCCCAGAGCCCATGCAGAAGTGAGAGCGTGACTGCTGGAAGCCGGTGGGGAGAAGCGCCAGACCGTAGCAGCCAATATCGCCGCAGACAAAGCCATTGCGCCCGTCCAGTTTCAGGGCATTCTTCACCGACCACATGGTGGCGCGGTGCGGGCAGCCGGGGCAATAGCCGATGCTGCGTTCGGGGACATACTTGCTCGCCAGGTCAGTCGCCTTCTTGGCGTACTTGACATCCCTAGGCTTATGGGCGACCTTCATCATGTCAGCGAGCAGCTGTAGCAGTTCGTTGGGGTCAAGTTCGCCATAGGCTTTGATATGACCGGAGCGCTTGCCGTAGAAGGTGGGGCGCGGACTATTAGCCGGCAGGTTGCCAGCCATCTCCATCACGCTCCGCTCCAGGAACGGGTCAACTTCTTCCACAAACAGGACTTTGTCTGATTTGTTCAGGTGCTTCTTGACAAACTCTTCCGGCAGAGGGAAGAGGGTGCCCAGCTTGAGAATGCCTACTTTGTCCTCCAGCTTCAGCTCTTTCAAAACGTCGCGGGAGTACATGTAGCAGGCGCCGCAGGTGATTATCATCAACTCCGGCTTCTTGGGACCCTCGTACCAATTGTAGGGTGAAACCTCAAACTTCTTCTGCGCCTGTTCCAGTTTCTTCAATAAAACAGCATGATGCAGCGGCACGGGGTGGGGCCTGTATTTGGTATACTGGACATCCCGCAGATTATGATACTGGTCAAAGAATGCCTTGTACTCTGGCTTAGGCAATTCACCCAGCTTAACATTGCCTCTGGAGTGAGCGATGCGGGTGACGCTACGCAGCATACACACCGTCTCCAGCTCTTCAGAAAGCTCGAAAAGCCATTTCGTCATCTCCTTGGCTTCCTGAAAGCCCCCCGGTTCCAGCAACGGAATGCCCAGCGACTTGGCATAGTTGCGAGCGTCTTCTTCGTTATCGCTGGAGATGGCACCCGGGTCGTCGCAGCTTACCAGGACAAAACCTCCTTTACCGATACCGGTCATCACCAGAACGGAAAGGAAGTCCGAAGCCACGTTGACACCGAGCTGCTTCATAGCAGCCAGGGAACGAATTCCAGCAAAGGAAGCGCCAGCCGCCGCCTCAGTAGCCACGATTTCGTTGACCGACCACTCAGCATAGATACCCAGGTTCTTCGCCACTGCCGAGATACTGCCCAGAATCTCCGAGGACGGCGTCCCCGGGTAGGCAGCAGCAAAACCTATGCCTGCTTCCAGAGCGCCGCGGGCAATGGCTTCATTACCCATAAAAAGCTGGTAAGTGCCGGGGGCATCAATATCAATATCTGGCATCTCAATCTACCTCCTTAATTCCCTATCTCAAACCTTGAGCTTCTCCGCCAAGCGCTCTGGCAAACCCAGATAGAGGAGATTATTTTTATCACCGCTCTTGGCAATGAGATTGCTTACTGCTCTTCTTTTCTTGTTTAATGAGGCTCGCTTCAGGTTATCCACGCTCTCCTGAGGTATGGGCTGAGTTTCCAAGGCGCCCTTCTTGCGGGCGATTTCCATCAACTCGGCACCAGCTTTGCTGCGGATGACCACGGTATTCCAGCCGCGGAACTTGGCTCTTCCTGAACCCACCGAAATATCGGCGAATTCAGAGGTCATATCCCAGCAATAGCTGCAAGCTTCATTGATGTATTGCCCAATCTCATCCAGGTCAATCGATATCTTTTGTGAATCCATATAGACATCGAAGGAGTGAGCTGGATGATGCGGAATATCAAACTTGGTTACCTTCGACAGGTCAAACCTCTCTTTGAGGAACTTGTGGAAATCGGTGCTGAGCTCCCAGCCGCAGAAGAGACCGATGACCAGCTTAACGTTATCAATGTTCATTCTGTGTTTGGGAGGAAGCGTCTTCATCTTGCCCACTGAGGCAACATGGCACGGCAGGCCCACCACCGCCAGCTTCTCAGCATTCTCCTGAGGTATAGCATTAAGGGTGGCAAGAATGGGGCTGGGCTCATAGCTGACGCCAGCGCATTCCAGCAGGTCCTGCTTCGTCCGGGCAAGAAACCCGTAGGGAACTCTATCCGCGTTCATCCTGGTCTCAAGGGCAGCATCAATGATGCCTTCCGCCAGTGCCAGGGATAGTAAGGTGGTGACGCAGCCTCCGTCCTGCCCCTTCTTGCGAATATCCGGGTCGGTGGAACGGGCAAGGAAGATTTCCCGCACCCGACCAAACTCAGCCTCAGAGAAGG
>CAZHRL010000141.1:0-3578 GCA_964534815.1 uncultured Dehalococcoidales bacterium
CGTTTAGCTCACACGCTCCATTGCTGGCATTTGCCCTTCTTCCCCCGCTTTATCTCCCACATCAACCGTTTTCTCACCGGCATTGAAATCCACCCCGGCGCCAGAATCGGCGAAGGACTGTTTATCGACCACGGCATGGGGGTGGTGATTGGCGAGACCCCAGAGATTGGCGATAATGTTACCATGTATCAGGGTGTCACGCTGGGCGGCACCAGCCATCTTAAAGTAAAGCGCCATCCCACCATTGGCAACAATGTGGTCATCGGCGTCGGGGCGAAGCTTATCGGGAATATCACCATCGGGGAAGGCACCAAGATAGGCGCTGGCTCGGTGGTTATCACCTCTGTGCCGCCCAATGCCACCGTTGTCGGCGTGCCGGGGCAGGTGGTCGCCATCAGAGACCCGGATACGGATACCGTGGAGCATTTGCCCGACCCCTTACGGGAGAGGATAGACAAGCTTGAGCAGCGCATCGCCGAGCTGGAGAAGCACCTGCGAGTAGCCAAGGGAGGCAACCGATGAAGATATTTAACACGCTCTCCGGGCAGAAAGAGGAGTTCGTCCCGCCGGGCAACGAGGTGAAGATGTATGTCTGCGGGATTACCCCCTACGATGACAGCCACATCGGTCATGCCATGAGCTATCTCATCTTCGATGCTATCCGCCGTTACCTCATGTTTCGCGGTTACAAGGTGAAGTACGTCCAGAATGTTACCGACATCGATGATAAGATTATCGACCGGGCGAATCGACTCAGCATCCCGGCAAAGGAGCTGGCGGAAAAGTTCACCAATCGCTTCTTTGAGGATATGGATGCCCTGAATATCCTGCGCGCCGATGTTTACCCCAGAGCTACCGGAGAGATTCCCAAGATTATCGAAATGGTGCAGGGCTTGATTGATAAGGGGCACGCCTATGCCGCCAATGGCAGCGTCTATTTCCGGGTGAAGAGCGTCTCTGATTACGGTAAGCTCTCCCACCGCACTCTGGAAATGATGCAGGCGGGAGCTCGCATTGAGGTTGGAGAAGAGAAGGAGCACCCGATGGACTTTGCCCTGTGGAAGGCAGCCAAGCCGGGCGAGCCCTACTGGGAAAGCCCCTGGGGCAAAGGTAGACCGGGCTGGCATATTGAGTGCAGCGCTATGTCCTTGAGATACCTGGGGGAGGCTATCGATATTCACGGCGGCGGGCAGGACTTGATTTTCCCCCACCATGAGAACGAGATAGCCCAGTCGGAGAGCTTCACCGGCAAGAAGCCCTTTGTGAAATACTGGATGCACAATGGTTTGCTCCAGCTAGGCGAGGAAAAGATGAGCAAGTCGCTGGGCAACCTGATAACCATCAAGGAAGCCCTGGCGAAATACAGTGCTGATGCCCTGCGCCTCTTTATCCTCAGTTCCCACTACCGCAGCCCGCTGAAATACTCGGAGGAAGCGGTGCAGGCGGCGGAGCGGGGTGCGGAGAGGTTGAGTCAGGTTGTTTCTGGAACTGGTGATGGTACCGGTGGCAAAGCGGTGGAGGCTGAGCCTTACCGTCAGAGGTTTATCGAGGCGATGGACGACGATTTTAATACCCCGCAGGCTATCGCCGCGCTGTTCGACCTGGGAAGAGACATCAACCGCGGCGAGACGGAAGGGCTGAACGTAATGCAGGCGCGGGAAACATTTCAGGAGCTGGCGGGCGTTCTGGGCTTCACGCTCAAAGCACCGGAGAAGTTGTCCCCTGATGCTACTCCTTTTATTGATTTGCTAATTGCCACGCGCAACCGACTCCGTGAAGCCAAGCAGTGGCAGCTTGCCGATGAACTGCGGGCCAAGTTGGGAGAACTTGGCGTTGTGCTTGAGGATACGCCTAAAGGCACGGTCTGGAAGTACAAGCGATAATCTAAAAGGGGGGTGTCTAAGGGGAGCGTCAGCCCCTTATAGATTGCTTCGCTGCGCTCGCAAGGACGGGAAAAGCAGAGTTGTAAGAAGGGGACTGCGTCCCCTTATAAAAATTTAGGTAAGTATCCCTTAACAACACGGACCGCAGTATAAAGAGCTGCGTAAGGAGTTAGTGTAATGAAGTTGTTTCTTATTGGATTAAGCTGTGCCCTTGTCGGTTTTGTCATCTGGTTTCCTCTTTGCTTCTTTTACGGGATTAGTGAGGGTCTTAAAGGAAAGTTAGCCAATCCTGTTATTCTTGCTGGCCCATTCTCCCTTATGGTTGGCGGTCCCTTCATTTGCTGGATTATTCTTCCCTTGGTTAGACTGTTCAGAAGAAGAGGTAAAAAATGAGTTTATACTACTTTACAATACGTGATATGAAGGGATAATTACCAAAATTAAACCCCTTCCCCTGAACAGGGGAAGGGGCAGGGGATAGTGTCATACGCGTAAGATAGGGTTGGGATTGGCTCACCACCGCCCCGTAATATATGACCACAGGGAGCGCCACGGTTTGAGCTTAATCAGCCCGACGGGCAGCTCAAGCTGGAGCTTTTCGCTCACGGGGAGCCAGTTGATTTTATCGAGCTCCGGCTTTAGCTGAGCCAGCTTCTCTTCAGAGCCTTCTTGGGTGAGGGTTTCATCGAGGCGGTGCATCATCTCGCGACCCGCTTTCATGCGCTGCTCGCTTGTCTCTGCCATCTTGTCTGAGATGACCCCGTGTTTTGCCTTCACCCGGTTGAGTCGCAGGATAGCTTCGTAGGAAGTTTCAGCAATCTGCTGGCGCGTCATCCAGTCCGTCTCGTAGTTCAGGGAATATTTCCAGTTTGGAGATACCAGTGCCTGACGGTGCTCCTCGAGCCTGCGGAATAAGACACGGTAGCCATATTTTTCTGGGTACTCAAAGCCGAGGCTGCCCGGGTCAAGGAAGGGGGCGAGGGGCGCAATAAAGAGGCAGAGCCTTTTATCTCCGCGGGACTTCTGAAGCAGGTAATCGCAGTAGTCAATTGTGTCCATTACCGATTGCGTGGTCTGTCTGGGAAGCCCTATCATAAAAAAGATGTCCAGTCGGCTGCAACCTACATCCAGAGCAGCGCTGATGGTCTGCTCCATATCTTCGGTGGAGTAGTTCCTGCCGATGATTTTCCTTATCTCGTAGTCATGGGACTCCGGCGAAATCTCCAAGCAGAAATCGGGGCAGGCGCGGCTCATCTGTTCCAGAAACTCCCTCGAAGCGGGCGTCCACAGCTCAAGGATGAACTGGTTTTTGAAGCGTTCCTGCTGGAGTCTGCTGAGGACTTCATGGGCATAGTCCTCCCCTGCTTGACGCAGGTCGCCGAGGATGAAGATGGGTCCGTTGCTGAAGCGCGCTATTTGCTTTGCATTTTCCACGACCATCCGGGGCGGACGGAAAGCCACCTTCTCTCGATGGTAGAACCGTTTTGAGGCGGCGGCTGAGCCACCGCAGATGATGCAGTTCTCCACGCAGCCGCGACAGGTGAGCACGGCGGTAATGGGATAGCGCAGCCAGTCTCTAAAGGGAATATAGCTGAGGAGGTCGCCATATCTGATGACGGAGCGGACAATGCCGCTGTAGTGGTCGACCATGACTTTGTTTAGCTCAGCAGGGACATGAGTGAAAGGGTTTTCCCG